>NZ_JASEWO010000333.1:0-1821 GCF_030024295.1 Pantoea sp. Pa-EAmG | reverse complement strand
AGATTGCGCAATGGTATAAGGCGCTGCAGCAGCAGGTTCCTGACTTTATCCCACGTGCGCCACAGCGTCAGATGATCGCTGAAGTGGCGAAGAGCCTGGCCGGTGACGAAGGTCGCCATCTGGCGATTGAAGCCCCCACCGGCGTGGGCAAAACCTTGTCTTATCTGATCCCCGGCATTGCGGTGAGCCGCGCCGAGGAGAAACGGTTAGTGATCAGCACCGCCAACGTGGCGCTGCAGGATCAAATCTTCAGCAAGGATCTGCCGTTGCTGAAAAAAATCATTCCCGATCTCACCTTCACTGCCGCATTCGGCCGTGGCCGCTATGTTTGTCCGCGCAACCTCACGGCACTGGCGGCGACCGAAGATCAGCAAGGTGACCTGCTGCTGTATCTCGATGAAGAAGCGGTGACCGGTTCGAAAGAAGAGCAGAAGTTCTGCGCCAAGCTGGAAAAACAGCTCAGCAGCTATCAATGGGATGGACTGCGCGATCACACCGATGTGTCAATTGAGGACAGCTTGTGGCAGCGGCTTTCCACCGACAAAGCCAACTGTCTGGGGCATCACTGCCGCTGGTATCGTGAATGTCCGTTCTTTGTCGCGCGTCGTGAAATTGAACAGGCTGACGTTGTGGTGGCAAACCATGCGCTGGTGATGGCGGCGATGGAGAATGAATCCGTCTTACCGCCCGCCAAGCATCTGATGCTGGTGCTGGACGAAGGCCATCATCTACCGGAAGTGGCGCGTGATGCGCTGGAGATGAGCGCGGAAATTACCCCCGGCTGGAGCAGCCTGCAGCTCGATCTGTTTGTGCGTCTGGTGGAAACCATCATGGCGCAGTTCCGCCCTAAATCGCCGCCACCACTGACCAACCCTGAGCGCTTGAAAGGCCACTGTGATGAGATGCGTGAGCTGCTGCAAATTCTGTGCGATGCGCTCAATCCGCTACTCCCCGCGCACAATCAGCCGGGCGAGTTCCGTTTTGTTTTGGGTGAGTTGCCGGAAGAGCTGATGACGATGTGCGCGCGGCTGTTCAAACTGAGCGATGCACTGCGTGGGTTGAGCGAAGGGTTGCTCAATGAGCTGGGTGAGCAAACCGGCAAAGCCGACATCATGCGTCTGCATCGGGCGATTATTCAGCTTAACCGCCAGTTCGGCTGGTTCGAATCAATCAGTAAACTGTGGCGGCTGGCGGCGATGGAGAAAGCCTCCAACGCGCCGGTATCGAAATGGATTACCCGTGAAATTCGCGATGGTCAGGCGCATCTGCTGTTCCATTGCGCCGGGATTCGCGTCAGCGATCAGCTGGAGAAACTGCTGTGGCGCAAAATTCCGCATGTGGTGGTGACCTCGGCAACCTTGCGTTCCCTCAACAGTTTTAATCGCTTGCAGGAGATGTCTGGCCTGAGTGAGAAAGCGGGCGATCGCTTTGTGGCGCTGGACTCGCCGTTTAATCATGTCGATCAGGGCAAGCTGGTGATCCCGCAAATGCGCTATGAGCCGTTAATGGCCAATGAAGCGGAGCACATCGCTGAAATGGCAGGCTTCTTTCTGCAGCAAATGGCGGAAGAGAAGCATAAAGGCGTGCTGGTGCTGTTTGCCAGCGGACGTGCAATGCAGCAGTTTGTCAGCCATGTCAGCGCATTACGTTTATCAATGCTGGTACAGGGCGATCAGCCTCGTTCGCGTTTAGTGGAGTTGCATCGCCAGCGAGTCGAAGCGGGGCAAACCAGTATTCTGGTTGGGCTGCAGTCTTTTGCTGAAGGTCTGGATTTAAAGGGCGATCTGCTCACGCAGGTGCATATCCATAAAATTGCTTTTC
>NZ_JASEWO010000115.1:0-15347 GCF_030024295.1 Pantoea sp. Pa-EAmG | reverse complement strand
CGTTCACTTGACCGATGACAGTTTCGACACTGACGTGCTGAAAGCCGACGGTGTGACGCTGGTAGATTTCTGGGCTGAATGGTGTGGTCCTTGCAAAATGATCGCCCCGATTCTCGACGAAGTCGCAGAAGAGTACGACGGTAAGCTTACCATCGCCAAGCTGAACATTGATGAAAACCCAGGTACTGCGCCAAAATACGGTATTCGCGGTATCCCGACCCTGCTGCTGTTCAAGAACGGCGAAGTGGCGGCGACCAAAGTGGGTGCGCTGTCTAAAGGTCAGCTGAAAGAGTTCCTGAACGCTAACCTGGCCTAAGCCCGGCGCGGTGTTTGTTCGGCAGTGGTGAATTTTTTCGCCACTGCTGGACGTCTCCCTTCAGGCGTGTTAAGTTGACCTCACTGCATTACGCACTTACCTTGTAGTTTGCATCTAAAGTTTTCCCTTGTCAGACCCAGCTCGCATTGAACGTTTTCGTGGTTTGGCAATCTGACGGCTAGCACATTCGGCATCACCTTTCGACCGTCTCCTCGCTTCCTATCGCCACATCTGACGATAACCGTCGAGCAGCGTTGAAAAAGAGCCATTAACAGGCATGGAATTTTTGCCATACCATTCACGACAAACATTTCGAGAATTACCCCGAGTTTAAGAACCCATCACTATGAATCTTACCGAATTAAAGAATACGCCGGTTTCTGAGCTGATTACTCTCGGCGAAAATATGGGGCTGGAAAACCTGGCGCGTATGCGCAAACAGGACATTATTTTCGCCATCCTGAAACAACACGCGAAGAGCGGCGAAGACATCTTCGGTGATGGTGTGCTGGAGATACTGCAGGATGGATTTGGTTTCCTCCGCTCCGGAGACAGCTCCTACCTCGCCGGTCCCGATGATATCTACGTTTCTCCCAGCCAAATCCGCCGCTTCAACCTCCGCACTGGTGACACCATTTCTGGCAAAATCCGCCCACCGAAAGAAGGTGAACGCTATTTTGCGCTGCTGAAAGTTAACGAAGTTAACTATGACAAGCCAGAAAACGCCCGTAGCAAGATTCTGTTTGAAAACCTGACGCCGCTGCACGCGAACAACCGTCTGCGCATGGAGCGTGGTAACGGTTCGACCGAAGACCTGACGGCGCGCGTGCTGGATCTGGCATCGCCAATCGGTCGTGGTCAGCGTGGTCTGATCGTCGCACCGCCGAAAGCCGGTAAAACCATGCTGCTGCAGAACATCGCGCAGAGCATCGCGTACAACTATCCTGACTGCGTGCTGATGGTGCTGCTGATTGACGAGCGTCCGGAAGAAGTGACCGAAATGCAGCGTCTGGTGAAAGGCGAAGTTATCGCGTCTACCTTTGACGAGCCGGCCTCGCGTCACGTGCAGGTTGCAGAGATGGTGATCGAGAAGGCTAAGCGCCTGGTCGAGCACAAAAAAGACGTTATCATCCTGCTGGACTCCATCACCCGTCTGGCGCGCGCCTACAACACCGTAGTGCCGGCGTCGGGTAAAGTCCTGACCGGTGGTGTTGACGCCAACGCCCTGCATCGTCCGAAGCGTTTCTTCGGTGCGGCACGTAACGTGGAAGAGGGCGGCAGCCTGACCATCATCGCCACCGCGCTGGTTGATACCGGTTCGAAGATGGACGAAGTGATTTACGAAGAGTTTAAAGGCACAGGTAACATGGAACTGCACCTGTCACGTAAAATCGCTGAGAAGCGCGTGTTCCCGGCTATCGATTACAACCGTTCCGGTACGCGTAAAGAAGAGCTGCTCACCTCTCAGGAAGAGCTGCAGAAGATGTGGATCCTGCGCAAAATCATCCATCCGATGGGTGAAATTGACGCGATGGAGTTCCTCATCAATAAACTGGCAATGACCAAAACCAACGACGAATTCTTCGATATGATGAAACGCTCGTAATCTGTTGCCGCCGGTAACGGCCTGAGCCAGCCGGCTAACGGCACAAATTGCCAGGATTTATGACTAACGCCACGTCTTAACGTGGCGTTTTTCATTTGTGGGCATTAGGATTATGCCTGTCAGGAAGCAGACATATTGACTGAGGCAGCAAAGCGGCGGTTTTTTCAGCAAACGCACGCGCTGCGACAGAATTCAGACCAGGGATATACAGCAATGGCGGGAAAATTGCTTATTGTTGCCCATGATTTTAGCTGAGAGCGTTAACGTGAATTTACTCACTATGAGTACTGAGCTTGGTTTAGTTTTTCTTTTTTCTTTAGCGTTCCTGTTTTTTGCTCGTAAAGCGGCTAAAAAAATTGGGCTTGTGGACACGCCGAATTCCAGAAAACGACACCATGGCGCCATTCCGTTAGTCGGCGGTATCTCCGTGTATGCGGGGATTTGCTTCGCCTTTGCCATCTCAAATTATTATCTGCCGCACGCCGTGCTGTACCTCTTCTGCGCCGGGGTACTGGTGCTGGTCGGCGCGCTCGATGACCGCTTTGATATCAGCGTCAAAATCCGTGCCGTGGTTCAGGCGGCGATTGCCATCGTGATGATGGTCGGGGCAAAACTCTATTTACTGAGCCTGGGGTTTATCATTGGTCCGGTCGAGCTGATCGTCGGGCCTTTCGGCTATGTGCTGACGCTGTTCGCGGTATGGGCAGCGATCAATGCTTTCAATATGGTGGACGGTATTGATGGCCTGCTGGGTGGCTTATCCTGCGTCACCTTCGCCGCGATGGGCATCATCCTCTATTTTGACGGACAGACCAGCCTGGCGATGTGGTGCTTCGCGATGATCGCCGCCACCATTCCCTACATTCTGCTTAATCTCGGCTTTTTAGGCCGCCGTTATAAAGTGTTTATGGGTGATGCCGGCAGTACCATGATCGGCTTCACCATCATCTGGATTCTGCTGGAAACGACGCAGGGCCTCAGCCATCCCATCACGCCAGTCACCGCCCTGTGGCTGATTGCTATTCCGCTGATGGACATGGTGGCGATCATGTATCGTCGCCTGCGCAAGGGCATGAGCCCGTTCTCGGCCGATCGTCAGCATATCCATCACCTGATCATGCGGGCCGGTTTTACCTCCCGGCAGGCATTTTTATTGATTACCGTGGCCGCCGCGCTGCTGGCCGGGATTGGCGTGCTGGGCGAATATCTGGCATTTATTCCCGAGTGGGTCATGCTGGCGCTATTCCTCGCCGCTTTCCTCCTTTACGGTTATTGCCTGAAACATGCATGGCGCGTCGCGCGCAAAATCCGTCGTATCAAACGTCGCTGGCAAAGCAGCGGCGAAGAGAAAAAATAATTACCCAGATAAGTACCCGGATAAGGACACTTTTGTTATGACCTCTGTCGTTGTGGAGAACGAACTGGATGTACGCGGCCTCGGCTGCACGTTGTGGCGCGGCAAAGGCTGGATTATTGGCCTGGCGCTGCTGTTTGCGCTGCTGGCGTGGCTGGCTTCCATGTTAATGAAGCAATCCTGGAGCGCCACGGCGGTGACCGATCGGCCGACGGTGAATATGCTGGGCGCATTCTTTGTGCAGCAGCAGTTCCTCAATAATCTGGATGTGCGCAACGAGACCGTCAGCCTGAATACGCCAGCACCGACGGTGATGGATGAGGTCTATCAGGAGTTCACCATGCAGCTGGCGTCGTGGGATACGCGTCGCGATTTCTGGCTGCAGACTGATTACTATAAGAGCCGAAAAAGCGGTAATGCGCACAATGATGCCGCGCTGCTCGACGATCTGATCACCAACATTCAGTTCACCCCGGCTGATACCACCCACAATACGCTGGATAACATTAAGCTGATCGCGGAGACCGCCGGCGACGCCAACAATCTGCTGCGGCAGTACATTGCCTATGCCAGCGAACGCGCCGCGCGCCATCTCAACGATGAGCTTAAAGGTGCGTGGCAGGCGCGCAGCGTGCAGCTGCAGGCGCAGGTCAGTCGTCAGCAGGAAGTGGCACAGGCGGTGTTTGATCGCCGTCGCCAGCGCATCGAGCAGGCGCTGAAAGTAGCCAGCCAGCAGGGCATTAAAGAGAACCGCGCGCCGGTCAGCGGTGAAGCGCTGCCGGACAGCGATCGCTTCCTGCTGGGGCAGCAGATGCTGCAGGCGCAGCTGGATACCCTGCAAGCCAGCGGACCTGCTTACGATTTAAGCTATGATCAAAACAGGGCGATGCTCAACACACTGCAGGCCGGGCCGCGCCTGGATAAACCGTTCCAGACCTACCGTTACCTGCGCACGCCGGAAGAGCCGGTCAGCCGCGATAGCCCACGTCGTCTGTTTATGATGGTGATGTGGGGCGCGATCGGTGCGCTGGTGGGTGCCGGCGTAGCGCTGGTACGTCGTCCGCGTGCAACATTCGCCAACCGTCACTAAGAGAATCCGCGTGAAAGTTCTGACTGTATTTGGCACGCGCCCTGAAGCGATCAAAATGGCTCCGCTGGTGCAGGCACTGGCGCAGGATGCTGCCTTCGAATCGCGCCTGTGCGTGACGGCACAGCATCGTGAAATGCTTGACCAGGTACTGCGCCTGTTCCGGCTGCAGCCCGACTATGACCTCAATATTATGCGGCCCGAGCAGGGGCTGACCGAGATCACCAGCCGCATTTTGCAGGGTATGAAGACCGTGCTGGCAGACTTCCAGCCGGATGTCGTGCTGGTGCACGGCGATACCACCACCACTTTTGCCGCCAGCCTGGCCGCGTTTTACCATCAGATTCCGGTGGGCCACGTTGAGGCCGGTCTGCGGACCGGTAACCTGATGTCACCGTGGCCGGAGGAGGCCAACCGCACCCTGACCGGTCATCTCGCCAGCTATCACTTCACGCCGACAGAAAATTCGCGGCAAAACCTGCTGCGCGAAAATCTGCCCGATGCGCGCATTTTCGTCACCGGCAATACGGTGATCGACGCGTTGCTGTGGGTACGCGATCGGGTGCTGGATGATGCCGATCTCAATGCCCGCCTGGCGGCGCGTTACCCGTTCCTTGAGGCCGACAAAAAGCTGATTCTGGTTACCGGCCATCGGCGCGAAAGCTTTGGCGAAGGCTTTGAACGCATCTGCAGCGCGCTGGCGCAGCTGGCGCGTCAGCATCCGCAGCTGCAAATCGTCTATCCGGTGCACCTCAACCCTAACGTCAGCGAGCCGGTGAACCGTATTCTGAGTGGTATCAACAACATCATTCTGATTGAGCCGCAGGAGTACCTGCCGTTTGTCTGGCTGATGAATCGCGCCTGGCTGATTCTTACCGATTCCGGTGGCATCCAGGAAGAGGCGCCGTCGCTGGGCAAACCGGTGCTGGTGATGCGCGAAACCACCGAGCGGCCGGAAGCGGTCGCGGCCGGTACGGTGAAGCTGGTCGGCACCGACGTGAATAAAATTGTTGCTGAAGTCAGCCTGCTATTGCAGGACGACGAGGCGTGGCAGGCGATGAGTCGCGCGCACAATCCGTATGGCGACGGCCATGCCTGCGCGCGCATCCTGCAGGCACTTAAACAACACAGAGTTTAACTATGCGTTTTTCAACCATTTCCGTTATCGGACTGGGCTACATTGGGCTGCCGACGGCAGCCGTTTTTGCGTCGCACGGGAAACAGGTCATCGGCGTGGATATCAATGCGCGCGCGGTGGAAACCATTAATCGCGGCGAAATTCATATCGTCGAGCCTGAGCTGGGCGACGTAGTACGTGCAGCGGTGCACAACGGCAACCTGCGCGCCACCACCCAGCCTGAAGCTGCCGACGCCTTTCTGATTGCCGTGCCGACGCCGTTTGTCGGCGATCATCAGCCGGATCTCAGCTACGTGCAGGCGGCTGCGCTGTCGATTGCGCCGGTGCTGAAGGCCGGCGATCTGGTGATCCTCGAATCAACTTCGCCGGTGGGCGCTACTGAACAGATGGCGCAATGGCTGGCGGCGGCGCGCCCGGATCTGCGCTTCCCGCAGCATGGCGAGCAGCCTGATGTGTTTATCGCTTACTGCCCGGAGCGCGTGCTGCCGGGGAAAGTGATGGTCGAGCTGCTGGAAAATGACCGCGTGATTGGCGGCATGACGCCGGCCTGTTCGGCGCGCGCCAGCGAGCTGTATCGCATTTTCCTGCGCGGCGAGTGTGTGGAAACTAACGCGCGCACCGCAGAGATGTGCAAGCTGACGGAAAACAGTTTCCGCGATGTGAACATCGCCTTTGCCAACGAACTGTCGCTGATCTGCGCCGAACAGGGGATCAACGTGTGGGAGCTGATTGCGCTGGCGAACCGCCATCCGCGCGTAAATATCCTGCAGCCGGGACCGGGCGTTGGCGGCCACTGCATTGCGGTCGATCCGTGGTTTATCGTGGCGCAAAACCCGCAGCAGGCACGGCTGATCCGAACCGCGCGTGAGGTCAACGATGCCAAGCCGGGCTGGGTGCTGGATCAGGTTAAACAGGCGCTGGCCGAGTGCCTGACGGCCAGCGGCAAGCGTGCCACGGACGTGACCATCGCCTGCTTCGGTCTGGCATTCAAACCTAATATCGATGACCTGCGTGAAAGCCCGGCGATGTCGGTGGCGCAGCGTATTGCGGGCTGGCACAGCGGCCGCACCTGGGTGGTCGAGCCGCATGTGGCGGATATTCCGCCGCAGCTCGCCGAACGCGCTACGCTGGTGTCGCTGGCTGATGCCCTGCAACACGCCGACATTCTGGTGATGCTGGTCGATCATGCGCAGTTCCGCGCCGTCACCCCTGAACAGGTGACGCAGTCGTGGATTGTGGATACCAAAGGAGTCTGGCGATGAAACAGTTTTTAGTCACCGGCGGCGCCGGTTTTATTGGCTCCGCGCTGGTGCGCTTCCTGATTGCCAATACCGACCACCGGGTGGTGGTGGTGGATAAGCTGAGCTATGCCGGCAATCTGGCGTCGCTGGCACCGGTCGAGCAGGATGCGCGCTTTGCTTTTGAGCAGGTCGATATCTGCGACCGCGCCGCGCTGGATCGCGTGCTGGCGCAGTACCAGCCGGACTGCATCATGCATCTGGCGGCTGAGAGTCACGTGGACCGCTCGATTGACGGACCAATCGCCTTTGTCGAAACCAATATTGTCGGCACCTACCAGCTGCTGGAGGCGACGCGCCATTACTGGAACGGCATGACGGATGAGCGCAAGAAAGGCTTCATCCTGCACCACATCTCTACTGACGAGGTGTTTGGCGATCTGCACGGCACGGAAGATTTCTTTACCGAAACCACGCCGTACGCCCCGAGCAGCCCTTACTCGGCGACCAAAGCCAGCAGCGACCATCTGGTGCGCGCGTGGCTGCGCACCTACGGACTGCCTGTGGTGGTCACCAACTGTTCCAACAACTACGGGCCTTACCATTTCCCGGAAAAACTGATTCCCCTCACCATTATCAATGCGCTGGCCGGTAAGCCGCTGCCGGTATACGGCAACGGCAGCCAGATTCGTGACTGGCTGTATGTGGAAGATCACGCCCGCGCGCTGTATACCGTGGTCAGCAGCGGCAAAGTGGGCGAGACCTACAACATTGGCGGCCACAACGAGCGGCGCAATATTGAGGTGGTGGAGACGCTGTGTGATTTGCTGGATGAGCTGGCACCGCAACAGCGCGCTGCCGGGCTGAGCAGCTACCGGGAACTGATCACCTTTGTCCACGATCGTCCTGGCCACGACCTGCGCTATGCCATTGATGCCAGTAAAATCGCCCGTGAACTGGGCTGGACGCCGCAGGAAACATTCGACAGCGGCATCCGCAAAACCGTGCAGTGGTATCTGGCCAATCCGCAGTGGTGGCAGGCGATTCTCAACGGCAGTTATCGCGGCGAGCGACTGGGCTTAGCCACCCCGCGTTAAGCGCGCATGCAGGAGGAGCAACGATGAAAGGTATCATTTTAGCCGGTGGCTCGGGCACGCGCCTGCACCCGATAACCCGGGCGATATCCAAGCAGCTGCTGCCGGTGTACGACAAACCGATGATCTACTATCCGCTGTCGGTGCTGATGCTGGCGGGGATTCGCGACATTCTTATTATTACCACGCCGGACGATCGCGCCCATTTTGAGCGGCTGCTGGGGGATGGCAGTGAATTTGGCCTGCAGCTGCAGTATGCCGAGCAGCCGAGCCCGGATGGCCTGGCGCAGGCCTTTATCATCGGTGAATCCTTCATTGGTGACGACAGCTGTTGTCTGGTGCTGGGCGACAATCTCTACTTCGGCCAGGGCTTCAGTCCGAAACTGAAAAAGGTGGCCGCGCGCAGCCACGGTGCCACGGTCTTTGCCTATCAGGTCATGGATCCGGAACGTTTTGGCGTGGTGGAATTTGATGACGACTTCAACGCGCTGTCGATTGAAGAGAAGCCGCAGCAGCCGAAATCGCGCTGGGCAGTCACCGGCCTCTACTTTTACGACAACCGCGTGGTGGAGTTTGCGAAGCAGGTGCAGCCTTCGGCGCGCGGCGAGCTGGAAATTACCGCCATCAACCAGATGTATCTGGAGCAGGGCGAACTGGCGGTGGAGCTGCTGGGGCGCGGCTTTGCCTGGCTGGACACCGGCACCCACGACAGCCTGATTGAGGCCAGCGTGTTCGTGCAAACGGTGGAGAAACGCCAGGGCTTTAAAATTGCCTGCCTCGAAGAGATTGCCTGGCGCAACGGCTGGCTGAGCGATGAGCAGCTGCTGGCAGCGGCACAGGCGTTGACCAAAACCGGCTACGGCCAGTATCTGCTGGATATTCTGCATGCCCGTCCGCGTCAGTATTGATCCCCTCGCGTGGGAGAGCGACTTCTTCCGCTGCGCCACGGCGCGGCTGACGCTGGACGGCGATGTGCCGCTGGCCGAGGCGCTGCAGCAGCCTTACACGCTGTGGCAGGTTAAGGTGCCGGCGCAGGACAGCGCGGCGATAGATGCGCTGAGCCATCACGGTTTTCAGCTGGTGGAAGGCGAAGCGGATCTGGCGATCAATATCAAACGCACCGAACGGCAGACCGGCGTGCGCATCGCGCGCGAAGCGCAGATCCCGCAGCTGCGCGCGGCAGCGGCCCAGGCGTTTAGCCAGAGCCGTTTTCGTGCTCCCTGGTTTGACGCTGAAGACAGCGGTCGCTTCTACGCACAGTGGATTGAGAACGCGGTGCGCGGCACTTTTGATCACCAGTGTCTGATCGCCTGCGACGAGCAGGGCGCGCTGCAGGGTTTCGTCTCCATGCGCGAAGTCGCCGGTGATGCGCGTATCGGTCTGCTGGCGGTGCTGCCGGCGGCGCAGGGCAACGGCGTCGGTCAGCGTTTGCTGCTGGCGGCAGCCGACTGGGGCCGGGTGCGCCAGCTCGAACGTCTGCGGATCGCGACCCAGCTCAGCAATCTTACGGCGATGCGCCTCTATTTACGCAGCGGTGCCCGGCTGGAAAGCACCGCCTACTGGTTTTACAGGAAAGCCTGATGATCCCATTTAACGCGCCCCCGGTTGTGGGCACTGAAGTTGACTATATGCAGTCGGCGATGGCCAGCGGCAAGCTGTGCGGCGACGGCGGTTTTACCCGACGCTGTCAGCAGTGGATGGAGCAGCATTTTGGCAGCAAAAAAGTGCTGCTGACGCCCTCGTGCACCGCTTCGCTGGAGATGGCCGCGCTGCTGATCGATATCCAGCCCGGCGATGAAGTGATCATGCCGAGCTACACCTTTGTCTCCACCGCCAACGCCTTCGTGCTGCGCGGCGCCACCATTGTATTTGTCGACGTGCGCCCGGATACGCTGAATATCGACGAAACGCAGATTGAAGCGGCAATCACGCCGAAAACGCGCGCCATCGTGCCGGTACATTACGCGGGCGTGGCGTGCGAGATGGATACCATCATGGCGCTGGCGGCAAAGCACCAGCTGTATGTGATTGAAGATGCGGCGCAGGGCGTGATGTCGCAGTACAAAGGGCGCGCGCTGGGCACCATCGGCCATATCGGCTGCTTTAGCTTCCATGAAACGAAAAACTACACCGCCGGCGGTGAAGGCGGCGCCACGCTGATCAACGAGGCGAAACTGATTGAACGTGCGGAGATCATCCGCGAAAAAGGCACCAACCGCAGCCAGTTCTTCCGTGGACAGGTGGATAAATATACCTGGCGCGATATTGGTTCCAGCTACCTGATGGCGGATTTGCAGGCGGCTTATCTGTGGGCACAGCTGGAAGCGGCGGAACGCATCAACCAGCAGCGTCTGCACCTGTGGCAAAACTATTACGACGCGCTGCAGCCGCTGGCGGCCAGCGGGCGCATTGCGTTACCGGTGGTGCCGGCCAGCTGTCGTCACAACGCCCACATGTTCTATCTCAAATTGCGCGACAGCGAGGATCGCCAGGCACTGATTAACTGGATGAAGGAAGCGGAGATCCTCACCGTGTTCCACTATATCCCGCTGCACTCCTCACCGGCCGGCGCGCGTTTTGGCCGCTTCCACGGTACGGATGCGTTCACTACGCGCGAGAGCGAGCGCCTGCTGCGGCTGCCGCTGTTCTACAACCTGTCGGATAACAACCAGCGTACGGTAATCAGTTCGCTGCTGAGCTTCTTTGCCTGATGTCGTTAGCCAGAGCCTCAGTGTGGACCGCCTCGTCCACGCTGGTAAAAATTGTCGCTGGCCTGCTGGTGGTGAAACTGCTGGCGGTGAGCTTCGGCCCCGAGGGCGTCGGCCAGGCGGGTAACTTTCGCCAGCTGATTACCGTGCTCGGTGTGCTGGCCGGCGCAGGTATCTTCAACGGCGTAACCACCTATGTCGCGCAGTTCCGCCAGCAGCCGGCGCAGCTGCGTGCCGTGACCGGCACTGCGTCAGCAATGGTGCTGGGGTTTTCCACGCTGCTGGCGCTGCTGTTTCTGCTGGCGGCGGAGCCCATCAGCCGGGCGCTGTTTGGTCACGCCGCCTGGCAAAACGTGGTGCGTATCGTCGCCTTTTTGCAGCTGGGCATTGCCTGGGCCAACCTGACACTGGCGCTGCTGAAAGGTTTTCGCGATGCGCGCGGTAACGCGCTGGCGCTGATTGCCGGCAGCCTGATCGGCGTGGTGGGTTATGTGCTGTGCTGGTGGCTGGGTGGCTATGCCGGTGCGCTGGTCGGGCTGGCGCTGGTGCCGGCGCTGCTGGTCGGGCCGGCGCTGTGGATGCTGCGACGCCACCGCGAGGAACTGCCGCTGCGCTGGCTGATGCCGCAGTGGCAGCCGGCGCTGGCGCGTAATCTGGCCAAATTTACCCTGATGGCGCTGATGACGGCCGTGACCCTGCCGGTAGCCTGGGTGATGATGCGTAATCTGCTGGCGCAACAGCAGGGCTGGGCGCAGGTCGGGCTGTGGCAAAGCGTCACCAGCATCTCCGATGCGTATCTGCAATTTATCACCGCCACGTTCAGCGTCTGGCTGCTGCCAACGCTGGCGCGGCTGGAGCATAAAGCCGACATCGCGCGCGAAATTGGCCGTGCGCTGCGCTTTGTGTTGCCGGCGGTGGCGGCGGCCAGCTTTTGTGTCTGGCTGCTGCGCGATGTCGCCATCTGGCTGCTGTTTTCCCCGCAGTTCAGCGCCATGCGCGATCTTTTTGTCTGGCAGTTGTGCGGTGACGTCTTTAAAGTAGGCGCCTATGTTTTCGGATACCTGGTGATCGCCAAAGCCTCACTGCGCTTTTATATTCTCACGGAAATCAGCCAGTTTGTGCTGCTGACCGCCTTTGCGCACTGGCTGATCCCACTGCACGGAACGGCGGGCGCGGCGCAGGCTTATATGGCGACCTACGTGCTCTACTTTGCCCTTTGCTGTGGGGCTTTCTTGATTTATTGCCGGAAAAAATGACGCTATTTCACGTGCTGGGCTCCGATATCCCGCATCACAATCACACGCTGCTGCGCTTCTTTAACGACGTCATGAGCGTTGAATCGCCAGCCGACGCGCCGCGTCAGTTTATGGTGGTATCGGCCGCGCCGGATACCCTGCTGGCCTATCCTCAACTGCAGATCGACGTGTATCCCAGCAAGCGCGCGCTGGCGCAGGCGGTGATCGCACGCGCCGCCGATCGCCGTCAGCGCTTCTTCTTTCACGGCCAGTTCAATCCGCGCCTGTGGCTGGCGCTGCTCAGCGGCAAGCTGCGGCGACAGCAGGCGTTCTGGCACGTCTGGGGCGCCGATCTCTATGAAGAGGGCGCCGGGCTAAAGTACCGCCTGTTTTATCTGCTGCGGCGTATCGCCCAGGGGCGCATGGCGCAGGTGTTTGCCACGCGCGGCGATCTGCACTTTTTCCAGCAGCGCCATCCGCGCGTGCCCACTTCGCTGCTCTATTTTCCAACGCGTATGCCGGAGGCCGCGATACCCGCCCCTGCCGCCAGCGACAGCTTTACCATTCTGCTCGGCAACTCGGGCGATCGCAGCAACCGGCACATTGAAGGATTGCAGGCGATTCGCCGCCAGTTTGGTGAGCAGGTTAACGTGGTGATCCCGCTCGGTTATCCGGCCAGCAACTATGAGTACATCGATGAGATTGATGCTGCCGCGCAGCGCCTGTTTCCGCGCGGCCAGGTGACGCTGCTGCGCGACAAAATCGACTTCACTGCCTATCTGCAATTGCTGAGTCACTGTCAGCTCGGTTATTTTATGTTCGAACGTCAGCAGGGCATCGGTACGCTGTGCCTGCTGATTCAGGCCGGCATTCCGTTTGTGGTTAACCGTAAGAATCCGTTCTGGCGTGACCTGAGCGAGCAGGGGCTGCCGGTGTTATTTAGCGCTGACGCGCTGGATCGCACGCGCGTGGCGGAGGCGCAGCGTCAGCTGGCGCAGTGCGATTGTTCTGCTATCGCCTTTTTTGCCCCGGGCTATCTGGCGGGATGGCGCCACGCGCTGGCGGAGAGTGAAAGGGAGTCGACATGAGCCTGCTGCAGTTTAGTGGTCTGCTGGTGGTGTATCTGTTTTCGCTGGGCTTCATTCTGACGCTGACCTGGCGCGAATTTAAACGGGTGCGTTTTAATTTCCACCTGTTCTTTACCCTGCTGTTTTTACTGACCTTTTACTTTGGCTTTCCGCTGACCAGCGTGCTGGTGTTCCGCTTTAACGTCAGCGTGGTGCCGGCAGACTATCTGCTGCAGGCGCTGCTGGCCGCCACCAGTTTCTACGCCATCTATTACGTCAGCTACAAAGTGCGGCTGCGGCCTGCGCAGGCGGTGCCGCGCAAACCCTGGCTGACGATGAACCGGGTGGAAACCCATCTGACCTGCCTGCTGCTGGCGCTGGTGGCGGTGGGAACCGTCACGGTGTTCTTTATGCATAACGGCCTGCTGCTGTTCCGGCTGTCGGCTTATAACCAGATCTTCTCCAGCGAAGTGTCCGGCGTGGCGCTCAAGCGTTTTTTCTACTTCTTCATTCCGGCGATGCTGATCCGCTATTTCCTTAATCCTACCCAGCGCCAGTGGCTGCTGTTTTTGCTGATCACGGTGGCGTTTGGTCTGCTGACCTATGCGCTGGTGGGCGGGACGCGCGCCAATATCATCATCGCCTTTGCGCTGTTCCTGTTCATCGGCATTACGCGCGGCTGGATTACGCTGTGGATGCTGGTGGGAGCCGGCGTGATGGCGATTGGCGGCATGTTCTGGCTGGCGCTGCGTCGTTACAATCTCGACGTGGTGGGTGATGAAGCGTTTTACACGTTTCTCTATCTGACGCGCGACACCTTTTCGCCGTGGGAAAACCTTGCGCTGCTGCTGCAGAATTACGACAAAATCGATTTTCAGGGGCTGGCCCCGATCTGGCGTGATTTCTACGTGTTTATCCCGGGCTGGCTGTGGCCGGATCGGCCATCGATGGTGCTCAACAGCGCCAACTATTTCACCTGGGAAGTGCTGAATAACCACTCCGGGCTGGCGATTTCACCTACGTTGCTCGGTTCGCTGCTGATCATGGGTGGCGCAGGTTTTATTCCCCTTGGGGCGATAGCGGTCGGGCTGTTGATGAAAGGGTTTGATTCTCTCTACCAGCAGGGGCGCGAAGCCGGCAACCGCTACAGCGGTGCCATTTTGCAAAGCTTCTGCTTTGGCGCGGTGTTCAATATGATCGTGCTGGCGCGCGAAGGGCTGGATGCCTTCGGCTCGCGCGTGGTGTTCTTTTGCCTGATTTTCGCCGCCTGTGTTGGGCTGGCGAAGTTACTTTTCTGGCTGTTAGCGCGTGCCGGGCTGATTCGCCCGCGCGCGGAGCCAGTTTTATCGCGCTCTGCTTAACCTCCGGGCCTGACGGGAAATACCGACCATGGAAACCGATCATCCGCGTTATACCCTGCGCGGCATCGATTTACACGCTTTCGCCGATATGGCGAGCTTTCTTCACTTTCTGCTGCCGGACGGCAAGCCGCGCAGCGGCACGCTGGTGGCGATCAACGCCGAAAAGATGCTGACGCTGGAAGAGGATGCCCAGCTGCGCGCGCTGATCGCCGCCGCGGAGATCAAATACCCGGACGGCATCAGCATTGTGCGTTCGCTGCGAAAAAAATACCCGCAGCTGACGGTGAACCGCATCGCCGGCGCCGATCTGTGGGAAGCGCTGATGGAACAGGCGGGCCGCAGCGGTATTCCGGTGTTTTTAATCGGCGGGCGTGAGCAGGTGCTGCAGGAAACCTGCGATAAATTACGCCGTCAGTGGAATGTCAACATCGTGGGCAGCCAGAACGGCTACTTCGCTCCAGCCGAACGCGAGGCGCTATTTGCACGCATTGCCGCCAGCGGGGCGCAGATTGTGACCGTGGCGCAGGGATCGCCGCGCCAGGAGCTGCTGATGCGCGACTGTCGCGAACACTGGCCGCACGCGCTGTATATGGGCGTCGGCGGCACCTATGATGTCTTTACCGGCCACGTCACGCGTGCGCCGCGCATCTGGCAGCAATTAGGGCTGGAGTGGCTGTATCGCCTGATACGTCAGCCATCACGCTGGCGTCGTCAGTTAAAACTGCTGAAATATTTACGCTATCACTGGCGCGGCGATCTGTAACGCGGCAGGAATAGTGCTGTAATTCCGGCAGGTTAAGCAGGCAAATTGCGTTATTTATCGACGGAATGCACAAAGCGTAAGCAAACGCGATTTTTTTATGAAAAAGCACTGGACAGCCTGGAGTCAAATACGTAGTATGCCCATCCGCAACGGCGCTACGCGCCCGTAGCTCAGCTGGATAGAGCGCTGCCCTCCGGAGGCAGAGGTCTCAGGTTCGAATCCTGTCGGGCGCGCCATTTAGTTTGTGCGCAAGAGCTTCGGTGGTTGGTTTTAACCGCGTTATGCAGTGAAAATAGTAAGCAGAGATGCTTACGCACCAGAATTATGGTGGCTATAGCTCAGTTGGTAGAGCCCTGGATTGTGATTCCAGTTGTCGTGGG
>NZ_JASEWO010000114.1:0-15587 GCF_030024295.1 Pantoea sp. Pa-EAmG | reverse complement strand
TGTCACGAGTAATAATAATGAAATTACAATCTTATGATGAGTTGAAACACAGCAAGTATCGGCTGTCGCTGATGCTATTTTTGTTTTTGAATGTCGCCGTTTCGCTTTTTTGTCTGCTGCCGTTTTTCGGCACGGATAATCCCATCAATTCGCTGCCGGTAACACTGGTGGCGGGCTTTAGCACCACGCTGCTGGCGCTATGTTTAATCGCGCCAAATCTAAAATTCCCGTTATTAAATCCTGTCGCATTGCTATTAGGCGCGCTGTGGGCCTGGCATATCAATCATCGTTACCATCTGGTGTTTTATTTTGACGGTAGCTTTTTAATAATCAGTCTGCTGAGCGTATTTTTTATCAGCGCGATTGCCCTGAGTGATTATTTGCTTGCGTTCTGTTTACATATTACGCCACCGGTATTAACCGTACTGTTACTGGATGATGGTCAGCATTTAATGACCATTCTGTTCACCATTACGCTGCCGCTGATCGGCTTCTCGCTGCACCACTTGATGCGCCGCCGCTTCGACACTTTCACCCTGCGGCTGGTGCGCCAGCTGTATGAGGAGAAGCAAAGTTTTAGCGATTTGAGCATGCTTGATCCGCTCACCGGCCTGTATAACCGGCGCGGGCTGAAGAACCGGCTGGATACCATCATGGAAAATCATGCCGGCAGCCACTTTGTGCTGCTGCTGGATATCGATCACTTCAAGGCCTACAACGATAACTACGGTCATGCCATGGGCGATCAGGCGCTGGCGCGGGTGTCGGTTGCGATACGTGATGCGGTGCGCTCGCGCGATGTGGTGACGCGCTACGGCGGCGAAGAGTTTCTGGTGCTGATGACCAACGTTAACGCCTCGATTGCCATGAAGCTGGCCGAACGCATCCGTCAGTACGTGGTTGATCTGGAAATTCCCCACCGCTTCAATGATAAAGTCTCGACCCACGTGACCATCAGCGCCGGTATCGCGCCGATTTTCGCAGAAGACTTCGACCAGGCGGTGGCCAACGCCGACCGCGCGCTGTATGTGGCGAAGAATCAGGGACGTAACACCATTCTGGCGTGGGAGGATTTACCGAAGCTGGCGCCGGTAAGCAGCGATCTGGTGTAAGCGGTGCGGCGACAACGCCGCGCCCTCTCCGGGGGATTTCACGCAAAATGCGCGGTGGCCAGGCAGTGAGCGCTGCTGGCATCTTGCTCAGTGAATCGGGAACGATTATCATTTGTTTTTCGCTTCCCGTTTTCACTCAGGAGCCGCATGGCCATCATCACGCGTCAGGATCATCGCTTTAGCGCGCATCCGCTGATCTTTATGCAGAGCGATCGCAGCTTAGCCAGCGCGCTGGAAGATCTGATGTGCGACCAGCGCAGCTACATGCGGGAAAACGTGAAGCTGGGCCAGCCGGCCCCCGCAGGCACGCTGACGCTGGCCGAATGGTCCACGCCGTTTCACTATCGCCGCCTGACGCAGCGCTACAGCGACTATCTCTATCGCCACCATCCCGATGTTCCGCAGGAAGCCAAACCGCTGCAGTCGCTGTGGGCCCAGTGGTATTTTGGCCTGCTGCTGCCGCCATTAATGCTGGCGCTGCTGCAGGAGCCGCGCGCGCTCGACTGCTCGCCGCAGCGTATCCACGTTGAGTTCCACGAAAACGGCCATCCCTGCGCCTTCTGGATTGATGTGCAGGAGGATGAGGATGCGCGCTATCTCAATCCGCAGCAGCGTATCGAACGCCTGATTCAGCACGGCCTGATCCCCGCCGTTAACGGCATGGCGCAGCACGGTGATATCAACGCGCGGCTGATCTGGAACAACTTAGGCTTCTCGTTTTACTGGTTCCTTGGCGAACTGCAGCAGCAGCTGCCTGCGGCCACCCGGCATCAACTGGAACAGGCGCTGTTTTTCAGCAAATCCCTGTCCGACGGCAGTGATAATCCGCTGTATCGCACCATGATCCCGCGTAACGGCGCGATGGAGCGGCGTAGCTGCTGCCAGCGCTATCGCATTCCGGACGTCGAACGCTGCGGTAACTGCACGTTAAATGCCGTGTAAGCGCGGCGTATTCTGTTACAGATTCTCCGTTTCTCCCGTTTACAGCTTTCCCGCCTTATGGCAGCTTTTACGCTCTGTTTTTACCGGAGAAAAAAATGAGCCTGGAGTCGGTACGGCACTTCTTTGCCGAACACGCACCGGATATCGACATCATCGAGATGCCGGAAAGCACTGCCACCGTAGAACTGGCCGCACGCGTACATGGCGTGGCGCCGGGGCAAATCGCCAAAACCCTGTCGCTGAAAGTGAAAGAGAGCGTGGTGCTGATTGTCACGCGCGGCGACGCCCGGCTGGATAACCGCAAGCTGAAGGCGGCGCTCGGGGCAAAAGCGCGCATGCTGAGCGTGGATGAGGTGGTGAACTGGACCGGCCATCCGGTCGGCGGCGTGTGCCCGTTCGGGCTGGAAAATCCGCTGACCGTCTATTGCGATGTGTCGCTGCGCAGTTTCGATGAAGTGTTACCTGCGGCCGGTTCGATTCACAGCGCGGTGCGCATTTCGCCGCAGCGCATGGCTGAGCTCACGGCGGCGAAATGGATTGACGTCTGCGAGGCGCGTTAACGCGTCTCTTTCGCCACCGCCCCGGATATTTCGATGCCGCGCGTCTCGCGGCCAAACGCCACGAACACGCAAATCAGCACCGCCACCGTGCCGGCGACAATCGCCATGCCCAGTCCGTAGTTACCGCCGTGGGCTTCGGCAATGCGTGACTGCAGCGTGGCGTTGACCGAAGCAATTAAATTCCCCAGCTGATAAACGAAGCCCGGCAGTACCGCACGCGCATTGGCCGGCACCAGCTCGGTCAGGTAGGTCGGTACCACGCCCCATGCGCCCTGCACCATAAACTGCATCAGGAACGCGCCGATCCCAATCGCCCAGGAACCGCTGGAGAACGCCCACAGCGGCAGCACCGGCAGCGCCAGAAACGACGCCAGCATGATGGCTTTTTTACGCCCGATACGCTCGGACAGCGAGCCGAACGTAATGCCGCCGAGCATCGCCGCGATGTTATAGCCGATGGCGATAATGCTCACCGTGTGGGCGTCAAACTGGTGCTGCACTTTCAGGAACGTCGGATAGAGATCCTGCGTGCCGTGGCTGAAGAAGTTAAAACAGGCCATCAGCAGCACCATGTAAATACAGATTTTCCAGTGCTGGCGGATGATGGGCAGCAGCGCGTGATTCTCTTTACGCTCGCGTGCCGCCAGCCATACCGGCGATTCCGGCACTTTAAAATAGATAAACGGCAGCAGCAGAATCGGCAGCGCGCCAATCAGGAACATGCCGCGCCAGCCCACCTGTTCGAAGAACAGGCCAAACACTATCGACGCCAGCAGATAGCCGCACGGATAACCGGCCTGGAAGATGCCGGACATCAGGCCACGCGAACGGTCGGGAATGGTTTCCATCGCCAGCGAAGAAGCCACGCCCCAGATGCCGCCCATCGCCACGCCGTAAATCACGCGGAAGGTCAGGAAGGCAGCAAAGTTGGGCGACCATGCCGACAGCAACTCAAACAGCGAAAACAGCACGATGTTGAGCATCAGGATCGGCCGGCGGCCATATTTTTCCGCCAGCCGGCCAAAGATCAATGCGCCCACCGGTCGTACGGCCAGCGTCAGCATAATGGCAATGGAAACATCGGAGACGCTGGTGTTGAAGTAGCGCGCAAGATCGCTGAGCACAAACACCAGAATAAAGAAGTCGAACGCATCCAGCGTCCAGCTGGCGAAACTGGCGAAAGCCACGTTGCGCTGGGTCGCAGTCCAGTTAAACATAAGGGTATCCTGTCTGATTGCTTCCGGCTCGCGGCCAGATTTTTATTGGAACGTTATCCAGCGAATGGTTGCACTGGTTATTATTGTGTTAACCATTTGTATATAGCATGTCAGAAAGGCGCCGCGCGGCGGGGAATTGTCAGCGAGTGATTCGCGATGTAAGGAAGCGTGTCGGCAGGAAAGCGGCGCACGGTACTCCGGCCGGGAGACCGCGCGCCGCAGCAAAATCTCAGCGTTTCAATCCGTTGAACGTCTGCTCAATCACTTCCAGCAGCAGCGGATTGTTTACGTTCTGCATCACATGCACCAGTGCGCCCGCGTCCGCCGGCACGCCGACATCCAGCCGCAGCGGCGTGCGATAGCGCCAGGTCTTGCCGCGCGTGGCACCGGGACGCAGCTCAATATCGACGTGATAATCCACGCCGTCCGCCACGCGCTGGTTGAGCAGCCAGGCAATGACCAGCGCATCGTGGATCCAGCAACCCGGCAGATGGCGGGTGCGGATGGAGTAATCAATCCACGGTCGCAGCGTTTCGCGCACAAACTGCGGCAGTGGATGATCGCAGGCGGTCAGGCGCGTGAGATCCTGATGGGTCAGCAGCGTCTGCGTGGTGGCATCCATTGGCACCAGCGTGATGGTGGCGCCGCTGTGCAGCACCTGATGCGCCGCTTCCGGATCGAGGCCAAAATTGGTGTCTTTGATGTAGTCATCCAGCGCGAATACGCCGCCCATAATGACGATCTCCGCTACGGAATCCGCCATCTGCGGATAGCGCTGCAGCGCCTGCGCCACGTTGGTCAGCGGGCCTATTGCCACCAGCGTAAACTCGCCGGGATTGTCACAAATCAGCTGGCCCATCACGCCCGCCGCATCGTTGCCGTCCGCTGCCACCATCTGCGGCTGACGCACGCCGCGCCACAGTTCGCCCAGCGCCGGGTCGGCGACGTTATCCAGCCGCGCGCGCCACGGCGCCGGATCTTCGCGCAGCGCCTGCAGCGCGCCCTGCACTACCGGAATGTTCAGTCCGAGCCGCTGCAGCAGATCTTTAGCCACCCGCGCTCCCACCGCGCTCGGCGTGTTGCCGCTCACGGTGGTGATCAGCTCAACGGCCAGCGCGCGTGACGCCAGCGCTAAGGCCAGCGCCAGCCCGTCATCGGTGTTAGCGCCAGCAATACCATTCCCCGGATCACAATCAATAATTAGTCTTTTCATAATGTTATATATTTATTTTTGTTGAGATAGCTGGCAGCCACAGGACTCACCGATCTCCAGATGGTGAGGAAATTCGGCCAGCTGCGCCTCGCCATGACCGTTTTTCAGCATGGCGATGGCGCTGCGTGCCATTTCGCGCAGCGGCTGGCGCACGGTGGTGAGCGTGGGCACATGAAAGGCCGACTGCTCGGTACCGTTGAAACACACCAGCGCGACATCGTGCGGCACACGCAGACCGTGTTCGGACAGCGCGCGAATACAGCCAATCGCCTGCCCTTCGTTACTGGTAAACAGCGCGCGCGGCACCCGGCCGCTGGCAATCATGCGTTGCCCGGCATCGTAACCGCCCTGGCGCGAATAGCCGGCCGGAAAAATCAGCGCTTCATCTACCGTCAGCCCGTGCTGCGCCATGGCGTCGCGCCAGCCCTGAATACGATCCTGCGCGTTAAGCATCTCGCGCGGACCGCTGATCATGCCGACCTGCTGATAGCCGTGGCTGAGCAGATGCGCCGTGACCTGGCGCGCCGCTTCACGTTCATTAACGCACAGCATGCTGACGCCGGGGCGCGGTTCGATGCGGTCCAGCATCACCAGCGGCGTTCCGCTCGCCTGGATGACATCAATATAGGGATGGCGATCGACGCTGGTATAAAACAGGCCATCAACCTGACGATTCAGCAAACCCTGAATCAGCTCCAGCTCGCGCTGGCGATCGTCGCCGGCATCGCCCAGCAGCATCACGTGGCCGTGGTTCAGCGACTCCTGCAGCAGCACGTGCGCCATTGAGGCGACAAACGGGTTTGCGATATTCGGCACGATCAGGCCAAAGGTTTTGGTACTGCCGGAGGCCAGTGCGCGCGCCACCGCATTCGGGCGATAGCCGGTTTGCTGGATGGCGGCCAGCACGCGCTGACGCGTGGCTTCGGCCACCGGACGCGGTCCGTTGTTGATCACATAGCTGACCACCGCCACCGAGGTTCCGGCGGCTTTGGCGACGTCACTGCGTGTCACATTTCCGGTTGGGGATTTCGCCAATACTGCCTCTGCGTTAATGCCGCTGGCCGGGAGTACCGGCCAGCGTAATCAAAGAATGTTGCACGATCCTGCGCGTCAGATAGCATCCTCCGGCAGATTCAGATCGCGTCCGCGCGTTTCCGGTGCCACGAAGGTGGTGAGGAAACCGATGGTCGCCATGGCCGAGAAGTACACGGCAATCGGCCACCAGTGGCCGGTAAACGACAGCAGCGCCGCCGCCACCAGCGGTGCAGTGCCTCCTGAAAGGATAGACCCCAGCTCTTTGGCAACCGCCATTTTGGTGTAACGGTGTTTAACGCCAAACATCTCCACGCCCCACGCCGCCTGCACGCCAAAGATGCCCAGCGACGCCAGCGCCATGCCCACTACAATCACCGGAATCACGATGGCCGGCTCGCGGCTGTCCATCAGGCTAAAGGCGGGCCAGGCGTAAACCATCAGTAACAGGCAGAAGCCGCGATAGGTGATGCGTCGGCCAAAGCGGTCCGACAGCCAGCCGGCAAACGGGATGATCAGGAAACCGAGCAGCGAGGCGATGAACACCGCGGTGGTCGGCACCGATTTGTCCAGCATCAGCACTTTGGCGACGTAGCCGACGATAAAGCCCTGTGCCAGATAGGACGGGCCGTTCTCACCGATGCGCAGGCCCACCATGGTCCAGAAGGCGCGGCTGCGCTGCCAGAAGCTGCGGCTGTCGGGTTGCGTCGCGCTTTGCGCCAGCGTTTCATGGCGTTGCGCCTGCAGTTCCGCCTGCTGACGCTCAAACACCGGCGTTTCACGCAGATGACGGCGAATCCACAGCGCGACCGCAGCAATCAACACACTGCTGAGGAACGGAATACGCCAGCCCCAGTCGAGCAGCGTGGCTTTATCCATCTGAATCACCGCCAGCCACACCAGCGACGCAATCAGCGTGCCGCTGTTGGAACCAAGCGCAATCACCGACGACACCAGGCCACGGCGCTCAACCGGCGCGTATTCACCCAGCATCACCGTGCCGCCCGAGAGCTCTGCGCCGGCGCCCAGCCCCTGCGTGAAACGCAGCAGCACCAGGCAGGCCGGCGCCCACAGGCCAATCGTTGCATAGGAAGGAATCAGGCCGATCAGCGTGGTTGAAGCGCCCATCAGAATGATGGTGCTGATCATCACTACCTTGCGGCCCTTGCGATCGCCAATCCAGCCAAACAGCAGCGCCCCGATTGGGCGCGCAATAAAGCCGACCGACCAGGTGGCAAAGCTGGAGAGCAGCGCCATCGCCGGGGTGGCTTCGGGGAAGAACACATCGCCAAAAATGATGCCGGCAGCGAGGCCATACAGGGCGAAATCCGCGTATTCCATCGCGGTGCCCAGCCAGCAGGAGAAGGTGGCGCGCCAGAAATCTTTGCGCCCGGAGGTGGTTTCCAGCCGCGCATCGGCGGCGGAAGCGGGTGAACCTTGTTGCGTAACGGAGTGATGTACCGTCATAACCATTTCCCTGAAAGAGGTGAAAACAGTAAACGCCCATCCGTGGGTCGGTTCCCTGGCAACAAGCGGAACTCCCCGGTGGCGACGTTCAGTAGGCAAACCTGGATGAAAGGTCAGTAAAGAATTCCCTGGTGTTGGAATTCATCTATTTGCCTGATTTCGCCGATGTTTTTTTCATCGATCGCATTAGCACGGCAAATGTAACTGGGTCATCTCAAGGCCAACTTCGTCTCTGGCACCGTGAGTTGTCACTGTGAAGACAGTCTATCTACGCGCGTAGATAAATCAAGTGATCAACAGGAAAATAATTAACTTATCTTCACAATGGCGCAGGAGAAAAAGATAAAATTGGCGTTAATTCATTACATTACATTACAGCCAGCGTCATTAAAAAATCCACGCACGCTGCGTGATTAACGACTATTGCTTATCATTGGCAAAAACGGCGACCAAACTTTCACCGCGCCGTTTTCGCACATTTCAGTTAAGTTTTGATGACACCCGGGCATTATTCTTAAAACCGCCCGGGCCGCGCGAAATCCTGCGCGCCTGCAGTAGACTGGATGACCTTCACTCAGGAGCATTATGACCATTATCCTCATGCGACACGGCAAGCCAGACCATCCGGTAAGCGGGCGCTTTACGGCGCGGGCGCTGGCGGACTGGTGTGAAGGCTACGACCAGGCGGTGATTTGTGATGCGCCGCCGCCGCGCAGTATGGCGATTGCGCGCATGGCCAGCGTGATTGCCTGCAGTCCGTTGCCGCGTGCGCGTTCGTCGCTGGCGCGGCTCGGTCTGCAGGCGCAGGACGTGGATGAGGTGTTCAGTGAAGTGGCGATGCCGCTGCTGCCGTTTGCGCGCCTGCATCTGCCGCTGACGCTGTGGCTGGCGCTGCTGCGCTTGCTGTGGCTATGCGGTTACGCCGGGCGCGTGGAATCAGTGCAGCATGCCCGGCAGCGCGCGCAGCGGGCGGCAGACAAACTGATTGCCCTGTCGCAACAGGGCACGGTGCTGCTGGTGGGCCACGGTATTATGAACAAACTGATTGCGCGCCAACTGCGCAAGCGCGGCTGGCAGGCAGAAAAACACGCCAGCAGCCGCCACTGGAGCAGCGCGATTTATCACCGGCCGTTTATTTGATGGCGGCTTTCGCACTCAGGACGACAGCTGAAAGTAGCTCAGGACTTCGCAGCCGGTGCCAGCCTGCGGCGTGGCGATGACCTTCATCTGCGTCAGATCGATCAGGCTAAGCGAACCGTCACCCTGATTAGCGATCAGCAGGCTGCGGTTATCGGCGCTAAAACAGCCATCCATCGGCTGATTGCCGACCGCAACGTCACCCAACGGATTAAGCAAGTCGTCAAACAGCGTCACCACTCCTTCCCCGTCGCCAATCGCCACCAGCCGCTCACCGCTGGCACTGAAGCGCACCACCTGGCACGGCTGCTGATGGCCGGGCAACGTGATGCGCTGGCGGATACGATGGCTCTGACGATCCACCACGTACAGCAGCGGTGCGTCTGCCGCGCTGGCCACCAGATAGGGGTGTTTTGGCGAGGCGGCAATGCCGGCAATCGGTCCCGGCAGCAGGATGTTATCAATGATGCGCCCTTCCGCCTCGCACAGATCCACCACCGTGATGCTGGCGTCCTCTTCGTTTTCAGTAAACAGCTTGCGGCCGCTGGGCGACAGCGTCAGCCGGTGCGCGTTGTGCGACGGCAGCGGGATGGTTTTCTCCAGCGTGTCGCTGTGCGGATCGATCACCGCCACCGCGGCACTGTGTTCACAGCACAGATACACTTTGCCATCGCGTCCCAGCTGGCCGCTGTGCGGCGCCTTGAGCGGTGACAGATCGATAAAGCCGCGAATCTGCCGCCGGCGCAAATCGATAATCGCCACCTTGTGCCCCGGATGCGGATTGTCGCCGTGGACGCCATCACCGTAGATCGGCACATACGCCTTATCCAGCGCGGGCAGCATCAGCAGCTCATGCGGTCGCGGCGGTAAGGCATTCAGCTCCTGCTCAACGGCGAAGCTGTCGGGATTGAGAAACAGCACGCGGTTGCCCTGCTTATCAACCGCCAGTAACCCATGCTTGTGTGGCTGCATAGTGCCTCCTTTTTTTCGTTGCCTGCTCTAAGCGTAGCTAACCTGCCTCCGCGTTGGGCAAGCGGCGGCCAGGCCAGGGGAAAATACAGCGCGGTTAACGGACCGCCGATCGCGCATTTTTATTCCGCGCCGCGGCCTGCGCCTGCAGGAGGTTATTTTATTAGGAATAATCTTAATCGATTAAAAATAAAAAACGCCGTACCTCATCATTTTATTGATACCTCTTTTTAGCCATCCCGGATCCCGGCGTTTCCGGTAAATCTGAAAGCGAAAAAAATTCGTAGCCTTGCCGCTGCGGATCGATTATTAAGCAAGGGTAGTCTTTTTACACACAGCCGTCAGGACACATAAGCGCGCTCAAGCCGCCAGCATCAGGGAATCTTTGCTCCCCATAATCACAATAATCAGGTGCATCATGACAAAAAAACGTCTCCAGCCAGCCCTTACGCTCTGGCAACACTGGCAGAGAATCGCCTTCACCGGCCAGACATTACTGCAGAAAAAACAGCATACTGCGCTCTGCGCGCCGGAATATGATCCCAGCGAAGAGGACAATATCGTGTTGCTTTCGGGTGAGAAAGCGCTGCCGGAAATACCCAAAAAAATCTGGATGTACTGGGACAATGAATATTTACCGAAATCGATGGCGTTAAATATCCAGCAGCTACGGCAGGATAATCCTGACCATCAGGTGTATGTATTAAACCGTTTAACGCTTAAAGAGGTCCTGCCGGATTTTATTTTTACCTCGACACAATTAAGCGAGCAGCAAAAAAGTGAAGTCATTCGCCTCGAATTATTATTACGCTACGGCGGTATTGCGATTGACTGCAGCACGCTGTTATTTGAAGACCTGAGCTGGGTGCACCGTGCGCATCAGGAACGCCGCATGGATGTGATTGGCTATTACCGTGAAATTGCCACCGTCAACTATCTGGCACCGGTGATTGAAAACTGGTTTCTCGCCGCTGCGCCCAATAATCCTTTTATTCGCGAGTGGCAAAAACAGTACGCGCCGATCAAGCATCTGGGGGCGCACAACTATTTTAATGAGCTGGCAAAGCGCGATGATTTTGCCCTGCTGACGCAGAAAATCGCCGAGCCGGCACAGCAGCTGGGTTCGCTGGCGCAGCAGGCGGCGATGCGCGAACATCGCCGCGTGAACCTGTATCTGCGTAAATGTGAGGCCAACGCGTATTACTATCAGCGGCTGAACAACTGGCAAAGTGACGCCTTTGCGCACACGGTGCTATTCCATCAGCGCCCGCATACGCCGCCGCCGGTGATCAAACTGAGCGGCATTGAGCAGCTGCATCTCGACTTCAATCTGCGTCTCGGTAACTATAACCGTCGCAGCCTGCTGGGGGCGATGATGCAGCCCAGCGCACCGCTCAGCGCGCCGCTGGCCTCACCCATCAACAAAGCGCGTGCGTAGCCAGTGGATAAAGGTGGTGACGGCACGCGGCACCTGCGCTGCGTAAGGCCGCACCACCCACAGGCGGTCGGCAAAGGCATCGACCGCCTGCCACTCCGGCAGCACCTGCTGCAGCGTGCCGCTGGCCAGCGCCGCGCTGGCGCTGAAGTCCGGCAGCATAGCAATGCCCAGCCCCTGCAGCGCAGCGTCACGAATCGACTCGCTGTTGTTGGTGGCGAAATTACCCTGAATTTTCACCTGCACCGTTTCGCTGTCATCGCTGTACAGACGAAAGCGCCACTGCGGCGACTCCAGCCCGCGCGGATAATAGAGGCAGTTATGCTGCTGCAGCGCCTGCGGCGTATCTGGCGTACCGTGACGGGTCAGATAGTCCGGCGCGGCCACCAGTAGCGTGCGCGTTTCACACAGCGGCAGCGCGACGTGCGTTTCCGGCAGCTGCTGGCTGTGGCGAATGGCGAGATCGAATCCTTCGCTGCCCAGCGACACCAGCCGATCGCTGACGTTGAGCTGCAACCGCACCTGCGGATAGTCGCGCAGAAAGTCGCCGATAATCGGCACCAGTTGCTGCCGGGCAAACGCCACCGGCGCGCTGATGCGCACCAGACCGCGCACCGGCCCGGCTTCGTCACGCACGCTAAAGAAGCTCTGCGCGATGCGCGCAAACGGCTCACGCAGGTCGTCCACCAGCTTTTCACCGGCCGACGTCAGCCGCACGCTGCGCGTGGTGCGCTGCACCAGCGCCACGCCCGCCATCTGCTCCAGTTCTTTGATTTTCTGGCTCATCGCCGCTTTACTGACATCCAGGCGTTCAGCCGCGCGGGTAAAACTGCCCTGTTCCGCCAGCACCGTCAGCCAGTGCAAATGCACCCAGAGTGCATCGGTTTTAATTTCTTTCATCAGGATTGTTCAAAATAATAAATAATCATTTTAATCAGCGCGCTTTTTCTTTCCGGCAGCAAGCGGCAGCATAGCGTTTCATCCTACTCTTTCCGCGTGGGCAAAAACGAGGATTTATTGATGCCGTTACTGACTTTTGATGTTATTCAGGGCCGTTCTGAAGCAGAGATTCGCACCTTACTCGACGCCGCGCATCGCGCGGTACTCACGGCATTTAAGGTTCCGGCGCGCGATCGTTATCAGATTGTTCATGAAAACAAGCGTTATCAAATGGTCTTTCAGGATACCGGGCTGGGCTTTGCGCGCAGCGACAATCTGGTGATGGTACGCGTGTACACCAGCCCAAGAAGTGAAGAACAGAAAACGCACTTCATGGCAGAGTTAGCGCGCGAGTTGCGGGAGAATTGTGGCGTGCAGGGCAACGATCTGATGATCAGTTTTATCACCAACAGCAAAGGTGACTGGAGCTTTGCCGACGGCGAAGCGCAGTATCTCACCGGTAAGCTGTAACACCCGCGCCCGCCCTGGCTGGCAGCAGCGCGCCGGTTGCTGCCAGACTAAATCAGACTCCGCCTAAACCCGCCTTAAACGATTCGCAATGCATCGCACAAATCTGGTTGGATGTGTTGCAGCCCTGTGACAGCCAATATAGATTGACGCAAAACCCCCGCAGAGGGCCGCAGACGCAGGTAACGCGTTCTTTTTACTTAATGTGAGGATCTGCCGTTGGAGTTGCTTTCAATAGTGCTCTTTTTGGCTGCGATCGCA
Source organism: Pantoea sp. Pa-EAmG (assembly GCF_030024295.1). Taxonomy (NCBI): domain Bacteria; kingdom Pseudomonadati; phylum Pseudomonadota; class Gammaproteobacteria; order Enterobacterales; family Erwiniaceae; genus Pantoea; species Pantoea sp. Pa-EAmG. The sequence goes on along the minus strand of NZ_JASEWO010000114.1, from coordinate 2,835 downwards.
GTCTATTCGTTTAAAGCCGGGCGAAATAAATTCTGGTTTATCCTGATCTTGCTGCTGCTCACCCTGTTCATCGTGCTCAACGCCACGCTGTATGCCAGTAACTATTTTACCGGCGATGGCATCAACGATGCGGTGCTCTACACCCTGACCAACAGCCTGACCGGCGCGGGCGTGAGCAAATATGTGGTACCGGCGCTTGGCTTGATCATCGGCCTGTTTTTACTGTTTTGTTTTCTCTCCTGGGTGTTGCGCCGGCATAAACGTCCGCATCATCTCGGCTGGAGCCTGCTGGCGATCGCCTGTGCTGCCGGCTCGGTGCAAACCACGCCGGCGTTTCGCCAGGTGAAAGAGCTGATCGCCTCCCACGCGCGTCAGGCCGACTCGGATTTCGAAACCTATTACAAAACGCCGAACAAGCAGATTAACGCGCCGAAGCTCAACCTGGTGTATATCTACGGCGAAAGCCTTGAGCGCACCTACTTCGATCAACAGGCTTTTCCTGGCCTGGCACCGGAGCTGAGCCGCGAAAAAGATCACAGCATTGACTTCAGCAACACCGAGCAACTGCCCGGCACCGATTACACCATCGCCGGCATGGTAGCGTCGCAGTGCGGTATTCCGCTATTTGCGCCGTTCGACGGCAACGCCTCGGCTTCGCTTTCCAGCTTCTATCCGCAAAATATCTGCCTCGGCGATATCCTCAAACACTCCGGCTATGAGAACTGGTTTATTCAGGGCGCAGACCTGCGCTTTGCCGGTAAAGACACTTTTTTGCTGTCACACGGTTTTGACGCCGCCAATATGTACGGCTCGCAGGAGCTGAAGAGCCGCGTCGCCGACCCCAGCTACCGTAACAACTGGGGCTTTTACGACGATACGGTGATGGATGAAGTGTTTGAAAAGTATGAGGAGCTGTCGCGTCAGCAGAAACGCTTTGCGCTGTTTACGCTCACCGTGGACACCCATCATCCGGACGGCTTTATTTCGCGCAGCTGTCAGCGCAAAAGTTACAGCTATGACGGCAAACCCAATCAGTCGTTTAGCGCGGTGGCCTGTTCCCAGGAGCACGTGGCGCGCCTGATTGCCCGTATCAAAGCCTCGCCGTGGTTTAAAAACACCGTGATTGTGGTGAGTTCTGATCATCTGGCAATGAATAACACGGCGCATCAGTATCTGATCAAGCAGCCGCGCCGCGATCTGTTTATGGTGATCCGTGGCGATCAGCCGCAGGCCGAGGTGCTGGACGGCAAGCGCAGCACGCTGGATAACGGCGCCACGGTGCTGGATATTCTCGGCGGGGATAACGCGATTGGTCTTGGCCGCAGCGGGCTGTCTTCGGCCTCGCTCTCCAGCCAGTTCGATGACATGGCGAAGAAGGTCACGGCGTGGAAAGCCGATATCATTCAGCTGTGGAATTTCCCCAGCCAGATGAAGACGTTCACCATCGACCAGCCCAAAAATACCTTTAGCTTCTCGGGCGCGACGTTCAGGCTGCCGATCCTGTTCCGCGTATCCGATCATCAGGTAGAGCCGCTGCCGGAAGGCGAATACGCCGCGCCGCTGCGCTTCCAGCTGGCCGATTTTGCTGCCAGCGATAAGTTTGTCTGGGTCGATCGCTGCTTCAAAATGGGCCGGCTGTGGCAGCCGGCGCTGGCGCTGTCGACCGATCTCTGTCTGGCGATGGGCCAGACCGGCGGACAGCCCACCGTGACGCGCATCGACCAGCCGGTGTGGCAGGGCAAAGCGCAGTTCCCGCAGGTGAAAGTCAGCGCGGCGACCTATCAGCTCAACGAGCAGCAAATGCGCATCGAGGATAATGCCATTCGCTACCAGGCGGACAGCTTCCTGCTGACCGTGCCGGGCGCGCCGGCCAGCGTGAAGCGCTTTAGCGGTATTTCACGGCCGGAAAGCTGGGGACGCTGGTCGAACGCCAACCTCGCGCCGGAGGTGAACATTGAATATGTCGATCCGCTGCCGGCGCGTTTTGATGTGGTGATCACCGCACGCGCCTATGGGGCTAACGCCCATCGACCGATTCCGGTGCGCGTCGGCGAGCAAGTGCAGCAGCTCAATCTGGGTGACGCGTTCTCCACGCAAACGCTGCATTTCACCAACCCCGGCGCCAGCCGCAACCTGATCATCACGCCGCCAGAACCACAGCTGTCTAATCTCGGCAACATTACCGGTCAGGATCCACGCAAACTCGGTATCGGCATGGCGGAGATAAAAATAATTCCGCAGCCCGAAAAGTGATAAAAATGCGTGCCAGACCAGGGCCTGCCAGCGTGCAGGCCCTTTTTATTGCCGCTTAGCGTTACTCTTTGTACGAATTGATATTTTTCGAGACGTCGCGCAAAATTCACATCATCACATGGTGCAACTATCACCACCTGGATAACCTTACTGGCAACAGGAAAGGCGACCAGGAGCAACAGGGATGATACCGACGATGATGAACACCCATAAGGCATTCAAAGCGCTGCAGCAGGCGGGCGTGGCCGATCACCAGGCCGAAGTGATGGTCGACATTTTTGCCGAAATGCAGCAGGAAAACAGCCTGACCAAAACGCACCTTTCGCAGGCCATGGAAGGCGTGATGCGGGCAAATCACGCCACCTCGCAACGTGTCGATAAACTGGCACAGAGCCTCAGGCATTTAGAAAATGAGGTCCGCCATACGTTTAAAGCCATTGAGCTGCGATTTGACAACGTCGATGAGCAATTCAGGAAAATTGATCAACGCTTTGAACAAATCGATCAACGATTCGAAAAGATGGATCAGCAATTCAGGCAAATCGATAAACGCTTAGAAAAAGTGGATGACCTATTCACGAA
>NZ_JASEWO010000113.1:0-15605 GCF_030024295.1 Pantoea sp. Pa-EAmG | reverse complement strand
TGAAGTCGATCTGCTTCAGACGCTCTTCGGTGATACCCATATCCGACAGGATGGCGTCAAACTTACGCGCCTTCAGCGCCGGGATCATGCCATCAAACTGGCTCTCGACCCACACGCATTTGGCCTGCATCTGCGCGCACAGCGCATTGCCGAGGTCGATGTCAAACCCGACCAGCTTGCCCTGCGGCGTTTTGGATTCAAAAGGGGGATAAGTAGGATCAACGGCGAATCGCACCTGATCGATTTTTGCCTGAGCGCCGAACGCGCAGCCTGCCAGCACAGCCAGTGCCAGCGTCTGGCGCAGACGGGCGGTAAAACGGGAACTTGCCATAGTTGCGGTCTTCTTTTGTCGTGATGATAAGTTATCGAGAGTACCGCCCAGCGTGGTGTATGGCAATTAGAGTATTATTTTCATCACGTTACCATTGTGCAGTGCGCGGTAATCCTCCACCTGCAGTACCACCGACTTCTCCAGCAGCCCGGCGTTAAAGGCAATTTCGTCGTAGCGCTCGAACAGCAGCGGGTCCACCACCAGCTGTAAATCCGCATGAAAGCTAAACGGTGGAATCGCGCCAAACACGCAGCCGGTCAGCGCATCCACTTCAGCCGGCGAGGCCAGCGATGCGCGACGGCCACCCACGGCGGCTGCCACTTTACTCAGGTCGGCCTGCTGGTCGGCCGGTAGCACCGCCAGCACATGCTGTTTGATGCCGTTGCCCTTGACGTGACACACCAGCGCTTTGGCGCCTTGTCCCACTTCCGTGCCACGAATCGCGGCCACGGCTTCACATTTACCGGTCGCTTCATGCTCCATGAGTCGGTAACGGGCGTTGTGCTGATCGAGCAGGGCGAGCAGTTTTTCATGCGTGGTCATGGAGGTTTCCATTCTGATGAAGCGCAATTGATCGCACTCTTTTGCGAAGTATGCTGCTCAAAATCGAGCCAGAAAGCCCGTTTTGAGCAGCATGGCGCACAATCGTTACTTATGGCGTGCGCGCAGGTTGTTGATGATGGTGCTGAGATCCAGTTCCTGATCCTGCAGCAGCACCAGCAGATGGTACAGCAGGTCGGAGGCTTCGTTAGTCAGTTCATGGCGGTCATTGACGGTAGCGGCCAGTGCGGTCTCAACACCTTCTTCGCCCACCTTCTGTGCAATGCGCTTGGTGCCGCTGGCGTACAGCTTCGCCGTATAGGAGCTGGCCGGATCGGCGCTTTTACGCGAGGCCAGCAGTTGCTCCAGCTGATACAGGAACGTCCAGTCCGGTGCGGCAGGCGAAAAGCAGCTCGAGGTACCGAGATGGCAGGTGGGGCCAATCGGATTGGCCAGCACCAGCAGCGTGTCGTTATCGCAATCCGGCGTGATGCTGACCACTTTGAGGAAGTGGCCCGACGTTTCGCCTTTGGTCCATAAACGGTTTTTGGTGCGGGAGAAGAAGGTGACGTTGCCGTCGGCCAGCGTCTTGTGCAGCGCGTCCTCGTTCATATAACCGTGCATCAGCACTTCGCCGGAGACGTTGTGCTGGACGATGACGGGCATCATGCCCGCGGTTTTGGCCCAGTCCAGTCTGGCCAGTTGTTCTGCAGTTAACACGCGCGAATCTCCACACCGTTGTCGATCAGGAAGTTTTTCAACTCGCCGATATTGATAATTTGTTTGTGAAACACCGAAGCCGCCAGCGCGCCGTCGACGTTTGCCTGCTCAAAGGCTTCGAGGAAGTGCGCCATGGTTCCTGCGCCACCGGAGGCGATCAGCGGCACCTTACACACGTCACGCACCTTCTTCAGCTGCACCAGGTCGTAGCCGTTACGCACGCCGTCCTGGTTCATCATATTCAGTACGATCTCGCCAGCGCCCAGCTTCTGCACTTCCTCTACCCAGTCCAGCGTTTCCCACTGGGTAACGCGGGTGCGCGCTTCGTCGCCGGTGTACTGATTGACGTGATACTTGCCGCTGGCTTCATCAAACCAGGTATCGATGCCGACCACGATGCACTGCACGCCGAAGCGGTCCGCAAGCCGGGTAATCAGCGTCGGATCGGCCAGCGCGGGTGAGTTGATAGAGATCTTGTCTGCGCCAAACTGCAGAATGCGCGCCGCATCTTCCGGGGTTTTGATGCCCCCGGCGACGCAGAATGGAATATCGATCACTTCCGCCACGCGCGATACCCAGCTTTTATCCACCACGCGGCCGTCGGAAGAGGCGGTGATATCGTAAAACACCAGTTCATCAGCGCCTTCCTGGGCATAGCGCTGCGCCAGCGGGACGATGTCGCCAATGATTTCGTGGTTGCGGAACTGCACGCCTTTCACTACTTGCCCGTCACGCACGTCCAGACAGGGGATTATCCGTTTTGCCAGCATGCAATTGCCTCCGCTACCGTAAATTTATCTTCCAGCAGGGCGCGACCGACAATCACACCCTGCGCACCGCTGCCGCGCAGGGCAGCGATATCATCCAGTGAACCGATGCCGCCGGAAGACTGAAACGCGATGTCCGGAAACGCCTGGGACACTTCCTGATACAGCGCCACGTTGGAGCCGCTCAGCGTGCCGTCGCGCGAAATATCAGTGCACAGAACATGTTTCAGGCCCACCGGCTGATACCAGCCAATCACCTCTTCCAGCGTCACGCCTGCCGCTTCCTGCCAGCCGCTGATCGCCACGTCTTTGCGATTGCTGGCGTCAATGCGCACGTCAAGCGCCAGCACAATGGCGTCGGCACCGAATTCGCTGAACCAGCTTTTCACTTCTTCCGGCTGCTTCACTGCGGTGGAGCCAACCACCACGCGCGTGGCGCCGGCTGCCAGCAGGGCGGCCACATCGTCACGATGACGAATACCGCCGCCAACCTGCACCGGCACGCTGACGCCGCGTAAAAGCGTGGTTAGCAGCGGGATCTGGCGCTTTGCCGGGTCTTTCGCCCCGGTCAAATCCACCAGATGTAACACTTCCGCGCCCTGGCGTTCATAATCCTGCAGGCGCGGCAGGGGATCGTTGCCGTAATCGCGCTGCTGGCCGTAGTCGCCCTGATGCAGGCGCACCACTTTGCCGTCGATCAAATCTAATGCGGGGATAATCATCACATCTCCAGGAAGTTTTTCAGCAGCTGCGCGCCGGCTTTACCCGAGCGCTCCGGATGGAACTGCACGCCGAAGAAGTTATCTTTCTGCAGGGCGGCGGTGAACGGCAGGCCATAGTCGCACTGGGCGATGGTGGCGGCATTCACCGGCATGGCGTAGCTGTGCACAAAGTAGAAGTAGCTGCCGTCCGGAATGTTGCGGAACAGGTGATTGCCGGCCTGCGCGGTGATCTGGTTCCAGCCCATGTGTGGCAGCGGTAAACCCTGGGTATCCATCAGCGATACCGGCTCATCAACGATGCCCAGCGTGCTGACGCCGCCGTTCTCATCGCTGCCGCGTCCGAGCAGCTGCATGCCGAGACAGATGCCGAGCACCGGCTGGGTGCAGGCTTTCACCAGCTCGATCAGATCGCGCTCCTGCAGCTGGTCCATCGCCGCCCGTGCGGTACCGACGCCGGGCAGAAACAGTTTGTCGGCGCGCAGCACCACGTCCGGATCGCGGCTCACCGCGGGCGTGTAGCCAAGGCGCTCAATCGCCCACTTAACTGAAGAGAGGTTGGCGCAGCCGGTATCAAGAATCACCACGTTCATTACAGCACTCCTTTCGAGCTCGGCAGGGTGTTGCCCTCAACGCGAATCGCCTGACGCAGCGTGCGGCCAAAGGCTTTGAACAGGCTTTCTACGCGGTGATGATCGTTGCGGCCTTTGGTTTTCAGGTGCAGCGTGCTCATCATGGCGTACGACAGCGAGCGGAAGAAGTGCTCGACCATTTCGGTGCTCAGGTCGCCAACGCGCTGGTAGCTGAACTCGGCTTTGTATTCGAGGTGCGGACGGCCGGAGATATCCAGCGCGCAGCGCGCCAGGCACTCATCCATCGGCAACACGAAGCCGAAGCGGCCGATGCCGCGCTTGTCGCCCAGCGCCTTCAGCAGTGCTTCGCCCAGCGCCAGGCCGGTGTCTTCTACCGTGTGGTGATCGTCGATATACAGGTCGCCTTTCACCTCAATGTTCATGCGGAAGCCGCCGTGCACGGCGATCTGATCCAGCATGTGATCAAAGAAGCCGACGCCGGTGTTAATTTTGCTGCCGCCTTCGCGATCCAGCCACACTTCCACTTTAATCTGCGTCTCTTTGGTGTTGCGGTTCACCAGCGCGTGACGATCGCGTTTGGTCAGGCGCGCCTGAATCGCGTCCCAGTCTTTGCCTTCCGCACCGTAGCGCAGGCCCTGAATGCCCATGTTCTGCGCCAGCTGGATGTCGGTCAGACGGTCGCCAATCACATAGCTGTTGGCGGTATCCAGCGCGCCGTCGGCCAGCCAGGCTTCGACCATTTTGGTCTTTGGCTTACGGCAGTCGCAGTTCTCTTCCGGCAGATGCGGGCAGATCAGGATGTCGCTGAAGTTCACGCCCTGTGAGCGCAGGATCTGCATCATCAGGTTGTGCGGGCCGTCAAAATCGGCCTGTGGGAAGCGCTCAGTGCCGAGGCCGTCCTGGTTGGTGATCATCACCAGCTGATAACCCGCCTCCTGCAGCGCCAGCAGGGCCGGGATGGCGTTCTTCTCAAACGCCAGCTTCTCCATACGGTCCACCTGAAAATCCGTCGGCGGCTCAGAGATGAGGGTGCCATCGCGGTCGATAAAAAGGATCTTCTGACTCATGCTTGCTCCACAGATAAGGCTTGCAGCGCGGCGATCAGGCGCTCGCACTCTTCACGGGTGCCGATGGAGATGCGCAGACATCCCGCCAGGCCAGGGTTTTTGTTTTGGTCGCGCAGAATAATGCCCTGATCCCACAGCGTTTTAAACACTTTTGGCGAGTCGATGAAGCGCGCCAGAATATAGTTGGTTTCGCTCGGGAAGACCTGCTGCACGACGCTCAGCTGCGGCAGTTGTTCGCACAGCCAGGCGCGGTTGTCGTTAAGCTGCTGCGCGTGCTGACGCATCAGCGCGATGCCTTGCTCGCTCAGCGCCTGCGCCGCCACGTCGGCCACCGGCGTCGCCAGCGGGTAAGGTGCAATCACCTTCAGCAGCAGATCGATCACCGGCTTGTTGGCCAGCATAAAGCCGCAGCGCAGGCCAGCCAGCGCAAAGGCTTTCGACAGCGTGCGCAGAATCACCAGGTGCGGGAACTCCTGCAGCCAGCCGGCCAGCGTTGCTTGCGGGCAGAACTCGATATAGGCTTCGTCGGCCACCACCAGCGCTTTGCCGGCGGTCATCGCCAGCAGCTGGCGGATGTCATCCTGATCAATCAGATTGCCGGTCGGGTTGTTCGGGCTGCACATGTACACCACTTTCACGCCGTCCAGCTGGTCCGCGATGGCGGGCAGGTTGAGCTGCCAGTTGTCCAGTGCCGGCACGGTGCGGTACTCAATACCGATGGTTTCGGCGCTGACGCTGTACATGCCGTAGGTCGGCGGGCAGAACAGAATGGCGTCTTTGCCCGGTTCGCAGAAGGCGCGCATCAGCAGCTCAATCCCTTCATCCGCCCCGCGGCTCACCAGCACCTGCTCCGGCTGAACGCCGGCATAGGCGGCATAGCGCGAAATGACTAATTTGGGCTGGCACTCCGGATAGCGGTTCAGCGTCTGCTGCGACAGTTCAAACGGCACCGGCAGCGGAAATTCGTTCGCATTCAGCCATACGTCACCGTTGCCACCGAGGCGACGAGCAGACTGATAGGGCGTCAGCGCGCGCACGTTGGCGCGGGCTAAATCTTCAACGTTGTTGCTCATGCTTGCTCCTTCAGGGCGGCGACGCGCAGGGTCACGGCATTTTTGTGCGCGTCCAGCTGTTCCGCGGCGGCGAGGGTTTCAATGGTGGCGGCGAGGTTGAGGAAGCCCTGTGGCGTCAGCTCCTGTACCGTCATGCGTTTCTGGAAATCGGCCAGCCCAAGGCTGGAGCAGGTCGCGGTGTAGCCGTAGGTCGGCAGCACGTGATTGGTGCCGGAGGCATAATCACCGGCGGATTCCGGCGACCAGTCGCCGAGGAACACCGAACCGGCGCTGGTAATTTCCTCAACCAGCGCGCGCGGCTGGCGCGTCTGAATAATCAGGTGCTCCGGGCCGTACTGATTGGAGATTTTCACGCACTGCGCCAGATCCTGCGCCACGATCAGGCGGCTGCTCTCCAGCGCCTGACGGGCCGTAGCGGCACGCGGCAGCTGCGCCAGCTGTTGTTCAACCGCCAGCGCCACGGCGTCGGCCAGTTGCCGCGAAGGCGTCAGCAGAATCACCTGAGAATCCGGACCGTGTTCGGCCTGCGACAGCAAATCGGAGGCGACAAACGCTGGCGTCGCGCCTTCGTCGGCAATCACCAGCACTTCAGACGGACCGGCAGGCATGTCGATCGCCGCGCCGTCGAGACGCTGGCTGACCTGACGTTTCGCTTCGGTCACGTACGCGTTGCCCGGGCCAAAAATCTTGTCCACTTTCGGCACGCTTTCTGTGCCGAAGGCGAGGGCGGCAATCGCCTGCGCGCCGCCGACCTGAAACACTTCCTGCACGCCGCACAGCTGCGCCGCATACAGAATTTCATCGGCAATTGGCGGCGGCGAGCACAGCACCACGCGGCCACAGCCAGCGATGCGCGCCGGCGTTGCCAGCATCAGCACGGTAGAGAACAGCGGCGCCGAGCCGCCAGGAATATACAGGCCGACCGATTTCACCGGACGGGTGATCTGCTGGCAGCGCACGCCCGGCTGGGTTTCCACGTCCACCGGCGGCAGAATCTGCGCGTTGTGGAAGGTTTCGATATTCGCCATGGCGTCTGCCATCGCCTGCTTTAAGCTGTCGCTCAGCCGCTCGCCGGCCGCCTGCATCTCAGCGGCGGACACGCGCAGATTCTCCACCTGGGCTTTGTCGAAGCGCGCGCTGAACGCCCGCAGTGCCGCGTCGCCCTGCTGTTTTACCTGCACCAGCACGTCCTGCACGGTGGCGCTGATGCTGGCCGATGCCGAGATTGCCGGACGCTGCAGCAGCGCCTGCTGCTGTTCGGCACTGCACGCCTGCCAGTCGATAGGTTGCATGATTGCGCTCATCGGTTACTCCAGCATTTTTTCAATTGGCAGCACGAGGATCGAACTGGCGCCCAGCGCCTTTAGTTTTTCCATGGTTTCCCAGAACAGCGTTTCGCTGCTCACCATGTGCATCGCCACGCGGCTCACTTCACCGGCCAGCGGCAGCACGGTAGGGCGCTCGGCACCCGGCAGCAGGGCGATAACTTCTTCCAGCCGCTCGCTCGGCGCGTGCAGCATGATGTATTTGGATTCACGCGCTTTAATCACGCCCTGGATACGCGTCATCAGCGTATCCACCAGCTGCTGTTTCGCCGCTGGCAGTTCGCCGTCGCGCTGAATCAGCACCGCTTTGGAGCGGTAAATCACCTCGACTTCACGCAGGCCGTTAGCTTCCAGCGTGGCGCCGGTGGACACCAGGTCGCAAATGGCATCGGCCAGACCGGCGCGCGGTGCCACTTCAACGGAGCCGTTCAGCAGGCAGGATTTAAACGCGATGCCTTGTTTATCGAGGTATTTTTTCAGCAGGTGCGGGTAAGAGGTGGCGATACGGGCATTATTCAGGCATTGCGGACCGGTGTACTCGGCATCCACTGGCATTGCCAGTGACAGGCGGCAACCGCCGAAATCGAGGCGGCGCAGCGTAAAGTAGCGCGGGTCTTCGCCCTGCGCGCGGCGCGTCAGCAGCTCCTCTTCCAGCACGTTTTCACCAACGATACCGAGGTCGACCACGCCATCCATCACCAGACCAGGGATATCGTCATCGCGCACGCGCAGGATGTCGATTGGCATGTTCTCCGCAAACGCAATCAGACGCTGCTGCTGAAGGTTAATTTTAATACCGCAGCGTGCCAGCAGTTCGCGTGATTCATCACTCAAACGGCCAGATTTCTGCATAGCTATGCGTAAACGGGTGTTATCTAACATGGTTCCTGTCCTCTTATTCAATCCTGTCTGAAGCGTATCGGGTTGCGTTCGCCCATAAAAAAACCCCCGGAAGATGATCTTCCGGGGGCTCTCTTTGCGTTCGCACCACTGGAAGATCCTAATCGTCTCCCAGCACACATCGCCTGAAAGACTAGTCAGGATGATGGTGATGATGGTGGTTGAACTGAACGCGTGTCATAGTAAATTCCGTTGCTGAATGAGTATTCATTTGCGTGCTGATTAACCTAACGAAGATGGCGGCGCTTGGCAACCCTTTTTTAACGTCAGTTTTCGCAACCTTCGGCAACAGTTTGCGCTGGTCTGGCTGACGCGCTGGCACTAAGATGGGGTGTCTTAGCGCGGGAGAGCAGGAGTCGATATGAAAAAGGTGGCGATTGTAGGTCTGGGATGGCTGGGAATGCCGCTGGCGATGGCGCTGTCAGCGCGCGGCTGGCAGGTGACCGGCAGCAAAACCTCACCGGACGGCGTCGATGCGGCGCGCCGCTGTGGGATTGATGCGTTTCAGCTGGTGCTGTCACCGGAGCTGGAGTGTGAAGCAGACGATTTGGCCGCGCTGATGGCGGTGGATGCGCTGGTGGTGACGCTGCCCGCCAGCCGCACCGTGCAGGGCGGCGAAGATTACATGCAGGCGGTGCAGAATGTGGTTGATACCGCGCTGGCGAATAAAGTGCCGCGCATCATCTTTACCAGCTCTACCTCGGTGTACGGCAGCGGCGACGGCGTGAGAAAAGAGAGCAGTGCGCTGCAGCCGGAGACGGTAGCGGGCAAAACGCTGGTGGAGCTGGAAAACTGGCTGCATGACCTGCCGGGCACCAGCGTGGATATTGTGCGTCTCGCCGGACTGGTCGGCCCGAATCGTCATCCGGGGCGTTTCCTCGCCGGTAAAACCAACCTGGAAAACGGAGCGCACGCGGTGAATCTGGTGCATCTTGATGATGTGGTCGACGCGATTGTGCTGCTGCTGCAAACGCCAAAAGGCGGGCACGTTTACAACCTGTGCGCCCCGAAACATCCGTCACGCGACAGCTTTTACCCGAGCGTGTCGAAGCAGTTAGGCCTGGTGCCACCGACGTTTGTTGCCGAGCCAGTGCGCGCCAGCGGCAAGGTGATTGACGGTTCGAAGATTTGTCACGAGCTGGGGTTTGAGTACAGCTACGATGACCCGATGAAGATGCCGCTGGAGTAGGGGCGGTGCGGGGTTGCCCTCACCCTAACCCTCTCCCGCCCGCGGGAGAGGGAACCGCCCGAGCGTTTATTTCGCTGGTTTCGTCACTTTGACAAACGGCAGCATTAACCTCAGACAGATGATCTCACGGCCATTCTCCTTCTCCATACAGATGAACGCACTGTCATTCTCCCTCTCTATGCAGATGAACGCACCATCATTCTCCCTCTCCCCGTGGGAGAGGGCCGGGGTGAGGGCAGCAAACCGCACCCACCTAAACCCCCAGCCGATCCCTTAACGCATACCAGGCCGCGCCCATCGCCGTCAGTGGCACCTTAAAGCGTCTTCCGCCGGGAAACGGCAGGTGCGGCAGCTTCGCAAACGCATCAAATCGCTCTGCATGGCCGCGCAGCACTTCGGCAATCAGCTTGCCGGAGAGGTGCGTGCAGGTCACACCGTGTCCGCTATCGCCCTGCATAAAGAACACATTCTTCTCCAGCTGACCAAACTGCGGCATGCGCGACAGCGTGAGCAGGAAGTTACCGCTCCAGCGATGGCTAATCTTCACGTCGCGCAACTGTGGAAAGGTGCGCAGCAGCTTGGGACGGATCAGCGCTTCAATGTCTTCCGGCTCGCGCGCGCCGTACACCACGCCGCCGCCGTACAGCAGGCGGTTGTCGGCGGTCAGGCGAAAATAATCCAGCAGGTAATTACAATCTTCCACGCAGTGGTTATTTGGCATCAGTCCCAGCGCCTGATCGCGGCTCAGCGGCTCGGTGGTGACGATCTGCGAGCCACACGGCATGCTTTTGCGTCCCAGTCGCGGTTCCAGCTGAGACGGCAGATAGGCGTTGCCGGCAAAAATCACAAACGTAGCGCTGACCTCGCCCTGTGCGGTTTTAACCCGGTTGGGTGCGCCGTAGGTCACTGCCAGCGCCGCAGACTGCTCATATATACGGCCGCCGTGCCGGCGAATCGCTTCGGCTTCACCCAACGCCAGATTGAGCGGGTGCAGATGGCCGCCGCGCCGGTCCAGCAGGCCGCCGACGTAACGGTCGGTGGCCACTTCACGGCGGATACCGCGCTCGTCCAGCAGCTCCAGATCGCTGTTGCCGTAACGCGCCCAGCTGGCCTGCTGGCTGCGCAGATGCCCCATCTGGCGCTGATTGAGGGCTGCGAAAATGCCGCCGGGACGATAGTCGCAGGCGATGGCGTAACGATCGATGCGGTCGCGGATAATCTCCGCCCCTTCGAACATCATGCTGCCCAGCATCTGCGCAGTCTGTTTGCCGTAGCGCTGCTCAATCACATCGACATCGCGACTGTAAGAATTCACCACCTGGCCGCCGTTGCGGCCGCTGGCGCCGAAGCCGATGCGGGCCGCTTCCAGCACCACCACATCGTAACCGGCTTCGGTAAGAAACAGCGCGGAAGAGAGTCCGGTAAACCCGCCGCCGATGATGCAGACGTCACACTGAATGCTCTCCTGCAGCTGCGGCCACGGCGCGTGCGCGTTGGCGGTCGCGGCGTAATAACTTTGCACGTGGTGCATCATAACCTCCTGTAGCGCGTGAACTCAGAAATTGGCGGGCGTATGCGCGCTGACAATGCGACACGGCTGATCTGACGTATTGGTAAAACTGTGCGGCAAACCGGTATCAATCACGTAGCTTTCGCCGCGGTTAAGGTGATAACTCTGACCGTTCACCACCAGGGTGATTTCTCCCTCCAGCACCGTGCCGGTCTCTTCCCCGGGATGGCGCAGCTTTTCACCGGTACTGGCCCCCGGCTCGTAGCGCTCCAGCAGCATTGCCAGCGCACGCTTCGCCGCACCGTTATCAATCAGCTGTAAAGAAACACCGAGGCTGCCGATTTCAACGCAATCATCCGGGCGCACGATGATGCGCGGCGTGGCATTCACTTTCGGCTCCGAGAAAAACTCTGACAGCGACAGCCCATACACTTTGAGTAGCTTTTGTAACGTGCTGACTGCCGGGCTGACTTTATCCTGCTCAATGGTGCTGATAGCGCTGTGTGTTAAACCTGACAACTCAGCGACGCGACGCTGAGACAATCCCAACTCCTGCCGGATTTGCGATAAGCGTCGTCCGGGCGCCAGAGTGGCATCATTCATGGCTGCTTTTCCTTGTGATAACGTGCTGCGGCGTGGATAAAGGCCTCGAATAAACGGCGCGAGACCGGATCGCGATCGGATTGCCACTCCGGATGCCATTGCACCGCCAGCGCAAACGGATGCTGGCGCAGGCTGACGGCTTCGATCAGGCCATCCGGTGCGCGGGCTTCAATGCGTAACTGCGGGCCAGGCTCGCGGATGCCCTGGCCGTGCAGCGAATTGACCGCGAACGCAGCAGCGCTGCCCAGCAGCTGGCTCAGCAGGCCATCGGGTTCGGGCTGCACCAGATGCGCCGGCGCGTACTGTTGCTCCAGCGGCTGGCTGTCATCTTCGCGGTGCTCCTGAAACAGGTGCGTCTGATGCAGCTGGCGATGCAGCGCGCCGCCGTTGGCAACCACCAGCTCCTGCAAACCGCGGCAGATGCCCAGCATTGGCATCTTTTTCCCGCTGGCGTGGGTGATAAGCGCAAAGGACAAGCGGTCACGCGACGGATCGGCATGCGCTTCATGACCTTCTTCACCGTAATGCCAGGGTTCAATATTGCTTGGACTGCCGGTGAGCAAAATGCCGTCCAGCAGCGTCATACTGTTTTCTAATAGCTGCGGCGCGTGCATCAGCTGATGCGGTAAAGGCAGCGGCACGCCACCGGCCAGCACCACGGCGTCGAGGTATTTGTTATGCACGGTCTGCCCAACGTGGTTGCCGATGGGGTTCTGGCACATCACTACGCCAATCAAAGGCTTGTCAAAAATAATGCCCATTACGTCACCACGCTGCTGTTCAATATTTTCGCCGGTTTTGCGCACTAAGTAGAAAAAGTGTGCAATATATTGTCAATCTAGCAACCGTCTGGTTGTTCTTCAAACAGAATTGTTACATTTGCACACCATTTGCGTTAGAGCTATGTTAGAGGTGTGGCTGTTATTTTGAGCATGTGCAAACCATCTTAAACGGTATAGGGCGGGTGGGAAGATGACGAACCTCGTGGAAGTAGAAGACTTCACGCGACACAGTGAAGAAAAACGAACCAGCGCGTTCCAGCTGGAGGTGAAAACCTGGCTGGAACGCCATCCGGAAACGCAGTATGTCGATATTCTGTTAAACGATCTCAACGGGGTATTTCGCGGTAAACGCATTCCCGTCTCCGCGTTAGCTAAGCTGGAAAAAGGGTGTTACTTTCCGGCCTCGGTTTTCGCCATGGACATTCTCGGCAACACCGTCGAGGAAGCCGGCCTCGGACAGGCGCTCGGCGAACCTGATAACCTCTGCATACCGGTCCCCGGGACCTTAATTCCTTCCGCCTCTGACCCGCAACGCATCGCCCAGCTGCTGCTGACCATGTGCGACCAAGATGGCACTCCCTTTGACGTTGAACCCCGAAACGTGCTGAACCGGCTGTGGCAACAGCTGCGCAATCGCGGTCTGTTTCCGGTGGTAGCGGTAGAGCTGGAGTTCTATCTGGTGGACAAAAAGCGCGATGCCGAAGGCTATATTCAGCCGCCGTGTGCGCCGGGTAGCGAAGAGCGCAACATGCAGAGTCAGGTGTATTCGCTGGATAATCTCGACCATTTCGCCGATGTACTGCGCGATATCGACGCGCTGGCGAAACTGCAGAATATCCCCGCCGACGGCGCGCTGGCGGAAGCCTCGCCGGGCCAGTTCGAAATCAACCTGCACCATACGCGCGATATCCTCAAAGCCTGTGACGACGCCATTCTGCTGAAGCGGCTGGTGCGTCAGGTGGCAGAAAATCACGGCATGACCGCCACGTTTATGGCCAAGCCGTATGAGGAGTATGCGGGCAGCGGCATGCACGTACACATCAGTATGCTGGATGCCGCCGACCACAACGCCTTTGCGCTGGATGATGGCAGCGATTCGCCGCTGCTGAAGCGGGCGCTGGCTGGCATGATCGATCTGATGCCGGCATCAATGGCACTGCTGGCGCCCAACGTCAATGCGTTTCGCCGCTTCCTGCCGGAGGCGTTTGTGCCGCTGCAGGCGTCATGGGGACACAATAACCGCACGGTGGCGCTGCGCATTCCCTGCGGCGATGTAGAAAACCATCGCGTCGAGTACCGTGTGGCGGGTGCCGATGCCAATCCGTATCTGGTGGTGTCAGCAATTATTGCCGGTATCTTGCACGGTCTGGATAATCAGCTACCCTTACCGCATCCGGTGAAGGGCAATGGCCACGAGGCGGAAGGGCTGGAACTGCCGATTCGCCAGAGCGATGCGCTGTATGAGTTTGAAAACAGCTATCCGCTGCAAAAGCTGCTCGGCGAGCGTTTCAGCGGCGTGTGGCACAGCTGCAAACAGTATGAGCTGCGCGAGTTTGAACGGCTGATCACCGCCACGGAAATTGACTGGATGTTAAAGAACGCCTGACCGACAGAAGAATTGATCCAACATCTTGTGTCGATGGCCTAAGTTGGGGCAAAATACGCGCCCTGCAAAAGACAAAACATAACCGACGCTTATTACGTCGGTTATTTTTTTGCATGGTGCTTTCACTACATGAACGAGGCCGGACACGCATCCGGATAGATAGACACTGAAACACGCTTGTGCGTGAGATTTGAGGAACAAAGATGGGACTGTTTACAATTGCACCAGCGCAGGCTGGTTCTCGCTTCCGTGATGATTATGGCGCGGCGACAATCGCAAACACTAATATCACTTCTCACTGCAGCACATTGCGCAGTATCCCTGTGGTACAACTGAACTCAGTTGTTGCTGTAGGGGGCCTGAACAATGTCGCTTAATACCTCTGCCGCACCACAGCGTGCACATCTGAAAAAATCTCTGACTCTGATCCCGGTCGTCATGATGGGCCTGGCGTATATGCAGCCAATGACCCTGTTTGATACCTTCGGCATCGTGTCAGGCCTCACCGACGGTCACGTCGCCACCGCTTATGCTTTCGCGCTGATCGCGATACTGTTTACTGCCGTGAGCTACGGCAAGCTGGTACGCCGCTTCCCATCTGCGGGCTCCGCTTACACCTATGCTCAGAAGGCTATCAGTCCGCACGTCGGCTTTATGGTGGGCTGGTCATCACTGCTGGACTATCTGTTCATGCCGATGATCAACATCCTGCTGGCGAAAAGCTACTTTGAGTCGCTGGTGCCGGGCATTCCGTCGTGGATTTTCGTGGTGCTGCTGGTGGCGTTTATGACCATCTCCAACCTGCGTGGGATCAAAACCGTGGCCAACTTCAACAGCGTCATTGTGGTGCTGCAGGTAGTGGTGATGGCAGTGATCACCGGTATGGTGGTGTATGGTGTGGCACACGGTATTGGCGCCGGTACGCTGACCAGCACTAAGCCGTTCTGGTCGGAAAATGCGCAGGTGGTACCGATGATTACCGGTGCAACCATTCTGTGCTTCTCGTTCCTTGGCTTTGACGGTATCAGCTCGCTGTCGGAAGAGACCAAAGATGCCGAGCGCACCATTCCACGCGCGATTTTCCTGACCGCGCTGATTGGTGGGGTGATCTTTATTGGCGTCTCGTACTTCCTGCAGCTGTATTTCCCGGATATCTCGCGTTTCCAGAATCCGGACTCTTCACAGCCGGAAATCATGCTGTTCGTGGCGGGTAAAGCGCTGCAGATCGGCATTCTGATTTTCTCGGTGGTGACGGTGCTGGCCAGCGGCATGGCGGCACACGCCGGCGTTTCGCGTCTGATGTACGTGATGGGCCGTGACGGTGTATTCCCGCAGCGTTTCTTTGGCTTCGTGCATCCGAAATTCCGCACGCCGTCGCTGAACGTGCTGCTGGTTGGTGCGGTAGCGCTGCTGGCGATCAACTTCGACCTGGTCACCGCAACGGCGCTGATTAACTTCGGTGCGCTGGTGGCGTTCACCTTTGTGAACCTGTCGGTGATTGCCCAGTTCTGGATTCGTGAGAAGCGTAACAAGACGCTGAAAGACCACCTCAACTATCTGGTGCTGCCCATCATGGGTGCGCTGACGGTGGGTGCGCTGTGGATCAACCTGGAAGAGACCTCAATGGTGCTCGGCCTGGTGTGGGCGGCGATTGGTATTGTTTACCTGGCGTTTGTGACCCGCACGTTCCGCAATCCGGTACCGCAGTTTAGCGAAGAGGTGTAAGGCTTTTCCCTCACCCTAACCCTCTCCCGCCCGCGGGAGAGGGAACCGCCCGAGCGTGTGTCAGGTATCAGCCCAGTAGCTGTACCAGAACGCACTATACCTCTCCCTCTCCCCGTGGGAGAGGGAACCGCCCGAGCGTGTGTCAGGTATCAGCC
>NZ_JASEWO010000112.1:0-15644 GCF_030024295.1 Pantoea sp. Pa-EAmG | reverse complement strand
ACCTTCCCATCGGCAGCGTAATTATAAATCAATGGCGGTGACCGGGTACCAGGCTGGTACATGCGTGGTGTTCAGATGCCATAGCAGGATGCAGGCACAGCCGTTTAGGCGGGGAGGCCGTAGGTCACGCACCGTTTGACTCAGATTAAGGATGATTTCAGGCGTGATAGTTTCCTGTAAAGCAGTATCAGTGCCGTTACTCCCTGAAGCATAAGATTTTTTCGCAGTGTAAAGGCGTCAGAAAGGCAGTAACAATTTCTTGCAATGTTAATCTTAATGCGTATATTTCTCATTTGCTTTCTTAACCATATGCTCACCACAAAATAACGATAAGCCGATTGAGGAATATTATGTCTTGCAAAGAGATGCGCGTCAGGGACGCAGGTCTTGCGCCGCAGCGCGCGCTGCGCCTGTCACTGCTGGCAGTGCTGGTTGCCTCGGGTGTCGCTCAGGCGGCCGATACGCAAAACAGTGAGGCCACCCTGACCGTTGATGCCAGCGCCAGCGCAGAAGCGCAGCAGGCGCAGGCCGCAGCGGATTACAGCGTACCGGTGACGCGGGCCGGCACCAAAATGGCGCTGACCGCACGTGATATTCCCCAGTCGGTCACCATCGTCAGCAAACAGCGCATGCAGGATCAACAGCTGCAGTCGCTGAACGACGTACTGAGCAACACCACCGGCATCCACGGTGTGGCCGCCGATATGGACCGCATCAATTACTATTCGCGCGGTTTTCTGATTGATAATTACATGACCGACGGCATTCCGACCGCGTTTGCCCAGCGCTGGAACCTCGGTGATGCGCAGACCGATACCGCGCTGTACGAACGCGTCGAAGTGGTGCGTGGCGCAACGGGCCTGCTGACCGGACCGGGCAATCCTTCTGCTGCCATCAACATGGTGCGTAAACATGCCGACAGCAAAGAGTTTACCGGTAGCCTTGAAGCTGGCTATGGCAGCTGGAATAAGCAGCGTTACGTCGCCGATCTTTCTGCACCGCTGTCACCGGAAGGCGACGTGCGCGGTCGCCTGGTTGCCGGCTATGAAGACAAAAACAGCTTCATTGAACGCTACGGCGCCGATAAGAAGTTTATCTACGGTGTGGTCGACGCTGACGTGACGGACGCCACCAGACTGTCCGTTGGTTATGAATTCAGCCAGGTGAACACGGATTCACCGATGTGGGGCGGCGCGCCACGCTGGTACACCGACGGCACGCAGATCCACACCCGTCGCGGCTATAACACCGCACCTGAATGGGCTTACAACAACAAAGAAAATAAAAAGGTCTTTGTTAACCTGCAGCAGAATTTCGATAACGGCTGGAACATCACCCTTAACGGCACGCATAACGAGATGTTCCTCGACAGCAAGCAGCTGTATCTCGACGGTTACTTCGATAAAACCACTGGCGCAGGCGTCTCTGGCTATGCCGGCTATCCGGTAGTGGGCGGAACCGGCTACAACACCGGCAAACGTAAGGTGGATGCGGTAGACGCCTTCGCCAGCGGTCCTTATGAACTGCTGGGCCGCCAGCATGAACTGATGGTCGGGGTGAACTACAGCCGTCAGGACAACAAATATTACAGCGCCTGGGCCAACATTTCGTCAGCCGAGCTGGGCAACTTCAACCAGTTTAACGGCGATTTCCCGGAAACCGACTGGAATCCGCGTGAACCTGCGGCCGACACCCAACTGGTACGGCAGAAGTCAGCGTATCTTGCGACGCGCATCAATCTGGCCGATCCGCTGCACCTGATTGTCGGGGCGCGCTACACCAACTGGAACCGCCAGACGCTGACGGCAGAGATGGAGAAAAACAACATCACGCCGTACGGGGGGGTGATTTGGGACTTCTACGATAACTGGTCTGCCTACGCCAGCTACACTTCGGTGTTCCAGCCGCAGGATTATCAGGATGCGTCAGGCGCTTATCTCTCGCCGGTGATTGGCAAAAACTACGAAGCCGGCGTGAAGTCTGACTGGTTCAACAGCCGTCTGACCACCTCGGTATCGATCTTCCGCACCGAACTGGATAACGTCGGTCAGAGCACCGGACAGACCAATGCGCAGACCGGTAACACCATTTACGTGGCGAAGAAGGGCGTGGTAAGTCGTGGCGTCGAGTTTGAGGTGAATGGGGCGCTGACCGATAACTGGCAGATGACCTTTGGCGGGACTTCGTATGTGGCGGAAGACGCCAACGGCGATCGCTATAATTCACAGCTGCCGCGCACGTCGTTCAACCTGTTCACCAGCTATCGCCTGCCGATGCTGGACCAGCTGACGCTGGGCGGCGGGGTGAACTGGCAGGCGGGAACTTACGCGGATATCAGTGGCCCGGATGGCAATGGCACCTGGCGCACCCGTCAGGGCAGCTATGCGCTGGTGGATCTGTTCGCGCGCTACGACGTGACCAAAAACCTCAGCCTGCAGGCCAACCTGAATAACCTGTTCGACAAAGAGTACGACGAAAACGTCGACAGCACCGGCATCGTCTACGGCGAACCGCGCAATTTTATGCTGTCCGCGAAATACCGTTTCTGATCAGTAAGCCAGAGCCCAAAGCGGCACCTGACGTTCCCTCTCCCGCGTGCGGGAGAGGGTTAGGGTGAGGGGAAAACCGCACCCTCCCCAACCCATGCACCTCAACATCCCGCCGCAATATAATCCCCGTTGGCACTCACCGGCACCACGGTAAAAAACAACACCAGCGCAAACATCACCAGCAATATCCCACCGGCGATCCGCACCGCTCTTAGCAGCGATGCCGCCTGCGGCGAGCGTTCTGTCAGCCACAGCTGCCCGGCGCGCTGACGGTAATGCTGCACAAACAGTGCCAGCGCCACCAGCGCCATGCCGGTACCGAGCGCCATACTCATCACCGCCAGCATGCCCCAGCGCGTAATGCCGATGACGCTGGCGAATAGCAGCACCGTCAGCGCACCGCTGCACGGCCGCACGCCGGTGGCAATAATAATGCCCGTCCAGCTTTTCCAGTCGCTGTGGTGCCCAGCCGCGACGCCATGCGCGTGGCCGCAATGATCATGATTATGCTCCGCTGGCGGCCTGCGCCAGGCTTGCAGCAGCATCATCACGCCCAGCCCGGCGATGAACACAGCGCTGGCTTTCTCCAGATACCAGCGGCTCAGGCTGAGATCGCCGGTGGTCAGGTTAAAACCAACCGCGAGGATAAAGACAAAGGCAATCGCGCTCAGCCCTTGCACCAGGCTGCCCAGCAGCGGCACGCTCAGCGCCACGCCGCGCGGGGGCTGATGAGTGGTCAGCCAGGTGGTAACGATAAATTTACCGTGGCCGGGACCCACCGCGTGCAGAATGCCGTAAATGAAGGTCACAGCCAGCAGCCACAGTCCGGCACTGCACTGGCCGCTATTGATTTGCAGTAAATGGGTAACCAGCAGCCGGTGCAGCTGAATCTGACTTTGCAGCGCCCATGCCTGAAACGCGCTCCAGTGCAACGACAGCAGCGTCAGCGCGCTCAGCAGCAGCACGCTCGCGCAGAGAAATCCGGTTTTGGTGGCGGTCATAGTAATGAAGAAAGTGGTCCTGAATGTCACCAGCATGCGGATTTCTGCCGCGTTGTAAAGCCACGGCGGTTAAACGGCAGCCGCTCTCCGCGTCGTGACGCATTCCCCTGCCTTGTGCAGCTGTCTATAATCTGCCGACAATTTCTCACGGATACCTTTTATGTCTGCTGATTCTCCTTTGCTGGCGGTACAAGACGTCACGCTGGCCGTGCAGGGGCGCACCTTGCTGGCACCGGTATCACTGCAGCTGTACGCAGGTGAAACGCTGTTGCTCACCGGCCCGTCCGGCAGCGGCAAAAGCACGTTGCTGAAAATTATTGCCTCACTGCTGGAGCCCGATAGCGGCGAGATCCTGTTTCAGCAGCGGGATATTCACACGCTGAAAGTCGAACACTATCGCCAGCAGGTCTCCTACTGTTTCCAGACACCGCAACTGTTTGGTGACACGGTCTACGATAACCTGGCGCTGCCGTGGCAGCTGCGTCAGCAACAACCGTCACGCGAGCAGCTGGTGGCGGCGTTGCGCAGTCTGCATTTATCCGGCGACCTGCTGGACAAAAACATTGCCGGACTCTCTGGTGGTGAAAAGCAGCGGGTGGCTTTGCTGCGCAATCTGCAGTTTCTGCCACAGGTATTGTTGCTGGACGAAGTGACCAGCGCACTGGACGAGCCCAATAAACAACGGGTTAACCAGCTGATTGCCGCGCTGGTGGCGGAAAAAGGGCTGGCGGTGATCCGTATCAGCCATGACGTACAGGAGATTGATGCCGCTGAGCGTATTCTGCGGCTGACCCCACCCGCAGCGGGAGAACAGTATGAATCAGCATAATATCAGCGACAGCTCGCTGCTGCTTTCACTCATGCTGGTGCTGGTAGCGCTGCTGATTAGCCAGAAAGAGAAGCTGGGGATGAGCAAAGACATTCTGTGGAGTGTCACGCGCGCTATTATCCAGCTGGTGATCGTCGGCTACGTGCTGAAGTCAATTTTCGATGTCAATAATGACTGGCTGACGCTGCTGATGGTGCTGTTTATCTGCGTCAATGCAGCGCTGAATGCGCGCAAACGCAGCCAGCAGATCGATCATGGTTTTATCATCGCGCTGGTGGCGATTACCAGCGGTACGGCACTGACGCTAACGGTGCTGCTGCTGAGCGGCGCCATTGCCTTTGTTCCCATGCAGGTAATCCCCATTTCCGGCATGATTGCCGGTAACGCCATGGTGGCGGTCGGGCTGTGTTTCACCAATCTCAATCAGCGCTTTAGCGACAACCAGCAAAAAATCATGGAGATGCTCAGCCTGGGCGCGCCGATCAAACGCGCATCCGCCGGGCTGATGCGTGACAGTATTCGTGCCGCGATGATCCCCACCGTTGACGGCGCGAAAACGGTGGGGCTGGTAAGTCTGCCAGGCATGATGTCCGGGTTGATTTTTGCCGGGATCGATCCGGTAAAGGCCATCAAATACCAGATCATGGTGACGTTTATGCTGATTGCCACCGCCAGCCTGTCGACCATCATCGCGGCGTATCTGTCCTACCGTCGCTTTTACACCGCGCGGGCGCAGCTCAAACCGTAGATCACGCCTGAAACCGTAGCGCCACGCCGCTGGCCTGTTCCGCGCTGACCACGATGGCGTCTGGCGTTTCCTGTCAGCGACGATCAGCTAAAATCCGGGCAGGTTATCTGCGACATCAGCTGCTGATAATGCTGATGCTTGCCCATCTTCAGCGCATCAGCCGCCTGCAACAGCGCGTTGTGATTGCTCTTATCCGCCAGAAAGGTCTGCTTGATTTTTTCGTCGTCGATGGAGACCGGCACGCGGCAGTGAGTGCGCAGATCGTTGATCATGGTCTGCTGCCGCAGCGCCAGTGCCAGATTCTCATACGGCGATACCGCCAGCGCAGACGTGGCACTCAGGGTGAGCAGGGCGATCATGGCAGTGAAAGGTAATGTTTTCATTTTGCTTCTCCTTGATGAACGGAAACGGCGGCCGGGCACTGGGCGGGATCGAACACCGTACCCCAGTCCTGTTTCATATCGACAACGGTCCAGCCATAGTGCGCGGCCAGCCTGAGACCGTTAACCAGTTTGCCGCTGGCCGGCGGATGCGCATCGTAGGCGTATTCCCGCTGTGCATCGGTGTGATGCACCAGCAGCCCGAAGGTGCTGGCGGCAGGGTTGCCCGAGGTGTATTGCAGCATCGGCACATCGCCGTCGCTGTTGCCGAACGCTGCTACCGGCCGATGACCCATGAACAGATGGATGGCCACCGGTTTGGCCGCTTCATCATCATAAAATGCACCATTCATGGTTTTCCGCAACTGCGTGCCGTTGTCGCTGAGTGAAAATTCCGCAAGGGAAAACGAGCCAACCACTTGCTCAGGTGGAATGCCGTACATCTGTTCCGCCAGCACGCGCATAAAATCGATGCCGCCGCCGGAGATAATCCAGGTGCGGAAACCGTGAGCGCGCAGATAATCCAGCAGCTGGCGCATCGGCAGATAGCCCATGCGATCGTAGCGGCAGCCAAAACGCGTATCCCGCTGCGTCGCCACCCAGTTCTGCACGCGTTGTGCAAACTCATCGGTGGTGATACCGCTGTGCGTCAGTGTCAGCAAATGCATCAGCCCCTTTTTCCCGCTGGCGGCAATAGCGGCCGTGTTGTTGCTGAGCACCGCCTGCACCAGCGCATCCTGCTGCCACTGCGGATGCTACGGTGCCAGCCGTTTCACTTCATCGAGCGCAAACTGCAGCTGAAAGGTGAGCGGTGCTTCCGGCCATAGCGTGCCGTCATTATCGAACACCACGTAGCGCTGGTTAATAGGAATAAAGTCAGCGCTGCCGGCGCGGGTGGTTTCATCCACCCACTGTGTAATGGCACGCTTTGCCGCACCGTCACGCCAGGCGGAGAGATCGTCAGCCTGACTGACGCCAGCGAGGCACAGCGTGAGGCCCGCCAGTATAGAAACAGTTTTCATCGGCGACTCCTGTGATGTGGAACGAGATCGGGCAGCGCATGAATACGCCACAGGCGGCTCCACGCATGGCCGGCAAACATCAGCGCCTGACGCAGTAAATGGCGGCCAGTCCACAGCACCGCGACGAGGAGAACCACGGTTGCGGCGAGCAGCAGCCACTGCCACCAGGGGCGTTCAGGCCCGGCACGCAGCACCTGTTCGCTGCCGGCCGTGCGCGCAGGCAGAATGTCATAGTGATGGGCGGGCAGCGTGGCGAGCTGCCATGTCTGTTGTCGGGTATCCCACCAGCGCAGCTGCACCGGCGGCAGCGTCAGGCTGCCGGCGCTGTCCGGCAGATAGCGCAGCCGCTCGCGTCGCTGGCTGCCAGTGATTTCACCGCGTCCGCTGGTCAGGACGCTAACCTCGGGCGTCAGCAGCTGGGTAATGGCACCGGGCAAATCGATCAGCACCGGTGGAATCTGTCCGGAGACCACACCACTGGCCTGCAGCGTAATCTGACGTTCCACCACGTCGCCTGCGTGTAGCGCGTCGCCCTGCGCGGCACGATACAGTGTCACTTTTTCCTGCAGATGAAGCGTGGCGGCGGGCAGGAAGCGATCCGGCTGCTGCACACCCGGCGGCCAGCGCACATTTTTTTCCAGCGCTGGCAGCGTAACGGTCTGCGGCGGCTGGCCCGCGGATTGCAGGGTGATGTGCAGCGCCGGCAGCTGCAGTTTGCCCTGATCCCAGGCCATCAGCTGGCGCTCCATGCGGATGCCGCTCCAGCTGACACCGTCACGCTGACGCGATACCAGCTGATTGGGAATGGCCGCCGGCAACAGCGTGCCGTTGCTGACCGGGAAGTCAGGCCACTGTGGCGGCGGGTTAAACCAGCTATCGGTCCAGTAGGTTACCGCGACGCGCAGCGGCTGACCCGGCACCAAACGGTCATCGCCAACCAGCTCGCGCGTGATGTCCATCGCGGCGCGCGCGGGCCCGGTCAGCAGCAACAGGCAAATCAGCAGCGTTCTCATGGTGACTCCTGACGATAGAGATTTTCCAGCAGGCCACCGGGCGACAGGCTGAGATTGTCGTACCACTGACTGACCTGCGGTGCCGCGTGACCTGCAGGCTGCATGACCTGCTGCGCGACGCCCTGCTGTTTGTGCAGGTCTTTTTTGCTGCCGTCAGGATCGTAATCCTGCTCTTTTCCCTGTGCCGCCTGGCGATCGCGCTCCTGCTGACGAAGCTGCATCACAATGCGCGCGATGCTGGCGCGATTTTGCTGTGCCATTCGCCAGTCGGGACGCAGGCTCAGCGCCTGATCGTAATGCTGCAGCGCCTGCTGCCACTGTTTCTGCTGCGCCAGGCTGTTGCCCAGCCACAGCAGCGATTCAGGCGTCACGGGTGCCTGACGAAAAGCGCCGCTGGCGTCGGAAAAATCACCGGCATAGTAGAGCGCAATGCCGCGGCGCAGCGGATCAACATAGTGCTGCGCCGCGCGCGCGTAATCCTGCCGTTGAAAGGCATGTTGCCCTTGCAGGTCGGGCGGGATAAACGCATCCAGCAGCGCGGCGGCGGCCGGCGGCGTTATCCCACTGAGCGGCAATACAATCAGCACTATCAGTATCTGACGACGCCACCACAGCAGCAGCAACAACATCGGCGCAATCAGCCAGTAGCCGCTGTTGTGCCACGGCAGATCCTCGCGACTGTTTTGCTGGGCGCTGAGGCTTTGCTGAATATGGTGCCTGATGGCAGGCAGATCGCTGTCATCGGGGGTGGCGAGCGTAACCGCCACGCCGTTGTCGCGTAGCTGCTGGAAGCGCGCCACGTTGAGGCGGGTATCAATAGCCTGACTGGCGAAAGCGGGCGGCAAGGGGCCGCCGGGCGCGGTGCCGGGCACCCACAGCTGCAGCGGCAGCGAGGTCTGGCTGAGCAACCGGGCATCTTCCTGGCGCAACGTATCGGCCACCAGCACAATGCTGCGCGGCGTGTCCGGCATATTATCATCGGCAAGCCTGAGAGCGGCCGCCAGGCCATTGCCCTGACCGTCCGGCAGTAACGTTGGCTGCTGCGCCTGCAAGAACAGCGAGTAAAAGGCCGGATCGTTGGTCAGCGGCGTGGTCAGCCAGGCACCGCCGCGATACACCACCAGACCAAAGTGGCTACCCGGCATCTGCTGCATCAGCTGAGCGATCTTATGCTGCATGCGCTGATGCCGGTCGGGCGGGAGATCCTGCGCCAGCATGCTGAGATCCTGTTGCAGAATCACCATCACGTTACTTTGCGGCGTAACGCCGCCCGGCAACGCCTTCTGCCATGACGGCCCTGCCAGCGCCAGCACGCCGAGCGCCAGCAGCCACGGAACGGGTGACAACCGCTGCAGTCGCTTACCGGTAATCAGGGCGTGAAACGGCGCTGTCATAATGCGCTGCCAGGCGCTGCGCGGCGCGCGCAATAGCCACGCCAGTGCCAGACAAATCAGCAGCCCGGACAGCCACCACGGATGCATAAAATGAAAGCCATTCATGCTGCACGCTCCCGCAGGCGCGCCAGCAACAACGCCGCGGTTAACAGCGCCAGCGCCGCGCCGAGCGGCCAGGCAAACAGCGGTCGCGTAAACGACAGACCGAGCGTCGCCACCTGCGCGGGCATTTGGGCGTCAATGGTTTGCCAGACACGTTGCAGTGCGCTGCCTGAGGTAGCCGCCTGAAACGCACTACCGCCTGTGATGCGGGCAATATCCTGCATCAGCGCGCTATCGACTTTGTCCTCGCCGCTGGCGTTAATATCGCCAAAGGCGATGGTATCAACCTGCACCTGATGCTCTGCTGCCAGCTGCGCAGCGAGGGCGGGCGGCAGCTGTGAAGCGGTATCGTTGCCGTCGGTAAGTAAAATCACCATGCGGCTGGCGTCCTGTTCCAGGCTGCTGTCCAGCAGTTTGACCGCTACCCCCAGCGCATCGCCGATGGCGGTTTGCTGGCCCACCATGCCGGGTGCCAGCTGGTTGATGCGCGCCAGCAGTGCCTGCTTATCGGCGCTGATCGGCGCAAACGGCCACGCCTGACTGGCAAAAATCACCAGCCCGATGCGATCGCGGGTTCGCTGGAGCACAAAATTGTGCACCGAGCGCTGCACCGCCTGCAGGCGAGTGGTGCCCGCGCCGGCGTCGTTTTTCGCCATCGAACCGGAAACATCCAGCACCAGCACCACATTGCGCATCGGCTTATGCTGTAGCTGCGGTGGCAACAGCAGCTCAGGGCGCGCCAGCGCGGCCAGTAACAGCAGCCACACCAGCCAGAACAGCAGCGTTTGAGACCAGCGGCTGGCCGGTGGGGCATTCTCCAGACGCAACTCCCTCACCAGTTCCGGCAGGAACGGCACGCGCACCTCTTCGCTGACCGGCTGGCGTGGCGGTAGCAGAAAGCGCGTCAGCAGCGGCAGCGGCAGCAGGAGCCAGACCCACGGCCAGGCAAAATCGAAGCGGGTAAGCAGTTCAGACATCGGGCAGTGCCTCCAGCCAGCGCCGCAGTTGGCTGCGCAGGCGCTGCATTTCATCAGGCGACAGGCTATTGTCCGACTGGCAGTAACCGTCAAGCAGCCGCTGATAGGTTGCAGCATCCAGCGGTAGCTCCTGCAGTAACTGGCTGAGGCTCAGTTCACTGACCTGAGCACGTGGCTGGTGCACCAGCCGCACCCGCTTAATCAGCCGCAGCCAGCTATCAATGCTGTTGTCGTGACGTAAAACCTGACGCGCTTCACGCCGCCAGCGGTTGCGCCGCCAGCGCGCTGTGCGCCACAGGGCCAGCAGCACAAGCAGGGCCGTTAACGCGCCCGCCAGCCACCACCAGCCCGCAGGCAGCGGCAGCCAGGAGACCGCGGGCGGCAGGTCAGGATGCAGTAGTGGCGGAACGCTAAAGCCTTTTTCCAGCATGCTCGTCTCCCTGCGTCAGCTGACGCAATAACGGTTCACTCACCACAATGTGCTGCACGCGGATGCCGAGCCGCAGCAGTCGCGTCTGCTGCTGTGCCAGCCGGGCGGTGACCCGCTCGCTAATCTGCTGACGCAACGCGGGCGA
The DNA here is from genome assembly GCF_030024295.1 of Pantoea sp. Pa-EAmG. Lineage (NCBI taxonomy): Bacteria > Pseudomonadati > Pseudomonadota > Gammaproteobacteria > Enterobacterales > Erwiniaceae > Pantoea > Pantoea sp. Pa-EAmG. The sequence goes on along the minus strand of NZ_JASEWO010000112.1, from coordinate 5,054 downwards.
AAGCGGCAGCGTAACGTGCTGATGCTGGTAATGCGCGGCGAGATAGCCCTGATGCGGAAGCCGCAGATGCAGATCGTCGAGCAGCACAAAGGCGGTGATATCACACCGGCGCGCCAGCGCCGCCAGCAGCGCGTCACTCTGAGCGTCAAGATCGTGGAAATCGCTGATCAGTGCCAGCCAGCTTCCGGCAGGCACCTGAGCGCGGATACGTTGCAGCACCTGATGGAGTGGCAGACTGCTGGCGGGCTCCTGCGGATAGCGCGCCGGCAGCTGATTATTCATTTGATGCAGGTCGTTCAGGCACGGCGCCAGGGCGAGTTTCGGCGAGCGGCAGCGCTGCAATCTCAGGGAATCATCGCTGAACACGGCGGCCCCGAGACGATCGCCATCGTGCCAGCTACGCCACGCCAGCAGCGCTGCCAGATGGGCGGCGGCGACCGATTTGGTGTGCCCGCGTGTGGCGAAATACATATCCAGGCGCTGATCGACCAGCAGAAATACCGGCCGCTCGCGCTCTTCGTTATACAAGCGCACCCAGGGTGTGCGCAGACGCGCGGTGGCCTGCCAGTCGATCAGCCGCACATCATCGCCCGGCTGATAGCGGCGCAGGCTGTCAAAATTGAGTCCGCGTCCCTGCTGACGCGACACGCGCTCGCCGGCCATCGCGCCGGGTGGCAGCTGAGCCGGCGGATTGCGCAGCTGCTGCGCTGCACCCGCCAGCGCCAGCAGGCCGGGCAGGGTGACGGCCAGTGCGGTATCCGTCATGCGACCACCGCATCCAGCAGCATGCGCACCACGTCATCGGCGGTCACCTGGTCGGCGCTGGCCTGATAACTCAGCAGCAGACGATGCCGCAGCACGGCCGGGGCAATGCGCTGAATATCGTCCGGCAACACCGCATCACGCCCTTCGAGCCACGCCTGCGCGCGCCCGGCGCGGTCCAGTGCCAGCGTGCCGCGCGGGCTGATACCCAGCGCCACATAACTGGCAAAGGTGTCGCTGACCTGCTGCGGCTGGCGCGTCATTTCCACCAGCGAGACGATGTAATCTTCCACCGTGGGCGCGACGTAAATGTCGGAGATGGCCTGCCAGCAGCAACCCATATCCGCCTGGCTGATTTTCACCGGCGGCGGCGCAGCGGCGCTGACGGCAGAGGTGTCCTGTTCGCGATATTTTGCCTGCTGTTCGGCGCGCACCAGCTGCATCACGCGCTGTTCATTCTCTTTCGAGGGATAGTGCACCAGCACTTTCATCAGGAAGCGATCCAGCTGCGCTTCCGGCAGAGGCCAGGTGCCTTCCTGATCAACCGGGTTTTGCGTCGCCAGCACCATAAATACGCCGGGCAGCGGCCAGCTGTTGCCCGCCACCGTGACATGACGCTCCTCCATGGCTTCCAGCAACGCCGACTGCACGCGGGCCGAGGCGCGGTTGATCTCATCGGCCAGAATCAGGTTGCCGAACACCGGGCCTGGCCGGAAACGAAACTGCTCCTCTTCACGCGTGGCGTGTTGCTGATAAATTTCGCTGCCGGTGATATCCGAGGGCAGCAGATCCGGTGTGAACTGAATACGGCTGAAGTCGCCTTCAATGTGGCGCGCCAGCTCACGCACCGCACGGGTTTTGGCCAGTCCGGGCAGTCCTTCCAGCAGAACGTGGCCGTCGCACAGCAGCGCGATAATCAGCATGCGCACCAGCTCTGGCTGACCCAGCACCTGCTGGTTCATGCTCGCTTCCAGGTCGAGAAACCGTTGCCGCAGGGTCATTGCGTCACTCCCTGTTTTTCCCGCTCAAGCAGCGTGGCGATACCTACCAGGATCGGCTGAGCATAGGAAAAAAACGCTTTGATGCCGGGACAGAGATAGTTAAGGCCGGGTTCACCCTCTGCGCTGCGCACGATGCGGTTTTTCGGGCATTCGCCCCAGCATAATTTGAGGTAAGGACAGCGTTTGCAGACGGCGGGCAGGGAGTCGCGTTTCCCGAGGCCAAACGCTTTTTGCCGTTCGGAAAACGCCAGGTGCGCCAGTTTAGTGTTGGCAATATTGCCCAGCTGATACTCCGGATAGACGTAGTGATCGCAGGCATAGATATCACCGTTTTTTTCAATGGCGAGGCCCTTGCCGCAGAACTCTGAGGTCACGCAGATCTGGCCCGGCAGGCCCAGGGTTTGCGCCACTGCCGTTTCAAACAGGTTAACCTGTACGCGGCCTAAATCATTGTTGACCCACTCTTCAAACACGGCGATGAGAAAGCGTCCCCAGTCATCGGGATCGACCGACCAGTCGGTCACCACCGAGTCGAGATCGCCCGGCCGCGCGCGGCGGGAACCGCTCACCGGGATGCTGTCATCGCGCCAGAACTGCGGCGCGGTTTGGGTAAAATCGACCGGCTCGACGCAGGGATTGAATTGCAGATAGGTCGCGCCCAGTTCGCGCGTGAGAAAGCGGTACACCTGCAGCGGAAAGCGTGCATTGGTCCGGTTGACCGTGACCAGCGCGTTGAACGGCACGCCGTGGCGTTGCAGCGCCGCCACACCCGCCATCACTTTGTCGAAAGTCGGTTTACCGCTGCGTGTTACGCGATAGCGATCGTGCAACTCGCGCGGGCCATCAATCGACAGCCCGACCAGAAAGTGATGCTGCTTCAGAAAGCGCGCCCAGCTATCGTTCAGCAGGATGCCATTGGTTTGCAGATCATTCTCGATGCGTTGTCCTGGCTTCTGATACTTTTGCTGCAGCGCCACCACCTTTTCGAACCACGGCAACCCCATCAGCGTCGGTTCACCGCCTTGCCAGGAGAACACCACCTGATCGCCATCCTGACTATCAATGTACTGGCGAATATAGTTTTCCAGCACTTCATCGGACATGCCGCTGTGATGATCCTGCTGCAGCAGCTGCTCTTTATGCAGGTAAAAACAGTAGTTGCAGTCGATATTGCAGCGCGAGCCGGTGGGTTTGGCCATTACGTGAAAGCGGCGTTTATACGCCGGGCCGATGCCGTTGTATTTTTCCGCCGAGGGCAACGGGCGAACCGGCAGTGTGGTGCTGTATTTCATCAATGCCTCCGAATACCGGGCACGGCGTGCCCGGCTGTGAGTGATAACTCAGTTGGTGGCCGGGCTGCCTTCGTCAATCAGTTTCTGCACATCCGAAACGGTGAAAGATCCGGGTTTCTGACGAGGCGGGAACTCTTTGAAGCTTTGCAGCATTTCTGCGGCATATTTCTGCGCGCCACCCAGCAGGAACAGACGGTCATAGAACCAGTGGTTGTAATCCATACCGCTGTCACCGCGCTCCAGCGGGTCGATCTCCAGGTCGAAGATCAGTGGCGTGCGCAGTTTAACGAACGGATATTTCCACAGGTCGAGGCCGGTGTGTTCCTGAATCATGAAATGCGCTTTCCAGCGACCGTAGCGCATCGCTAACAGATCGCCGTCATCGCTCCAGTAGAAGAACTCATTACGCTGGTCGGGCCCTTTGCCCTGCAGGAAATCCAGCTGGTTGTAACCGTCCAGATGCACTTTGTAGGTCATGGCGCTGGTCTTATAGCCTTTCAGCAGCTGCTGTTTGATATCCGGCACGCCCGCTGCGGCAACCAGCGTCGGGAACCAGTCGTTGCTGCCGAAAATATCGTTGATCATCGTGCCGGGCTTAATATGCCCCGGCCATTTGATCATCGCGGGGACGCGGAACCCGCCCTCCCAGCCGGTATTTTTCTCACCGCGGAATGGCGTCATGCCGGCATCAGGCCAGGTGGCGATCATCGGACCGTTGTCGGTGGTGTAAATCACGATGGTGTTATCTTCGATACCCAGGTCTTTAATTTTCTTCAGCACCTCGCCGATCATTTTATCGTGCTCAACCATGCCGTCCGCGTAGTCGCCGAGGCCGGTCACGCCCTGATCCTGCGGTTTAATGTGCGTTTTGTTGTGCATGCGCGTGGTGTTGAACCAGGTAAAAAACGGTTTGCCCGCTTTGACCTGACGCTCCATGAAATCGTTGTTGGCGGCGAGGAACTCTTCATCCACCGTGCCCATACGTTTCACGTTCAGTGGCCCGGTATCTTCAACCTTGCCATCCGCGCTGGCTTTAATGACGCCGCGCGGACCGAACTGTTTACGGTACTCAGGATCTTTCGGATAGTCCGGGTTCTCCGGTTCTTCTTCGGCGTTCAGGTGATACAGATTGCCAAAGAACTCGTCGAAACCGTGTGCGGTAGGCAGGAATTCATTGCGATCGCCCAGATGGTTTTTACCAAACTGACCGGTGGCATAGCCGAGCTGTTTCAGGATCGAGGCAATGGTCGGATCTTCTTTCTGCAGGCCCTGCGGCGCACCTGGCATACCGACTTTACTCATGCCGGTGCGGAACGGCATCTGCCCGGTGATAAACGACGAGCGTCCGGCGGTGGAGCTTTGCTCGGCGTAATACGAGGTGAATTTGGCGCCCTCGGCGGCAATACTGTCGATGTTGGGCGTTTTGTATCCCATGGTACCCTGGTTATAGGAACTGATGTTCCAGTAGCCAATGTCATCGCCAAAAATCACCACGATGTTAGGCTTGCCCGAATTTTGCTCGGGCGCGGTAGAGGGCGTCGGGGATTGAGGAGCCGCATGGGCGCTCCAGGAACAGCAGGCCACAGATAGCATGGACGCTAATAGTGACTTGCTAAAAGGTAATCTGGACATTTCTGCACTCCGATAATTGTATTCCGACCAGGTCAGAATTTTTCCGACCGAATAAGTGCTGCGCAGACGGTTATTTCCTCCTTACCCTGAAAGGACGGCAGATGAATAAACGCATCTTTTTGATAGCGATTTCCCGGTGCGGAATGGCGGTGCTCAGTCAGTCTGATTATCTGTGATTTTAAATAGTTTTTATTAAAGCGTGGCCCGCTGCACGCAGGCTGCGTGCAGGCGAAAAATATGCGGTGTGCGAGAGGATATAAGTAACCAAGGTATAAAAATGCAAAAAATGAGCAGGCTGTGTATCTGGTTATGTAGCAACCATAGCGGCTCATAACTGGAATGCCAAGTGCTATTTTAAAAATGTGAG
>NZ_JASEWO010000332.1:0-1886 GCF_030024295.1 Pantoea sp. Pa-EAmG | reverse complement strand
TGACAGCCCAACCCCAGCAAATCACGATTCGCCGCCCTGACGACTGGCACATCCATCTGCGCGATGGCGCGATGCTCAATGCAGTACTGCCTTATACCAGTGCGGTGAACGGTCGTGCGATTGTCATGCCAAACCTGGTTCCGCCAGTCACCAGCGTTGAAGCCGCTGTTGCTTATCGCGAACGCATTCTTGCCGCGCTGCCAGCAGAACATGCTTTCACCCCACTGATGACCTGCTACCTCACGGATTCATTAGATCCGGATGAAATTGAACGCGGCTTCCGCAACGGCACTTTCACCGCCGCTAAGCTATACCCCGCTCATGCCACCACGAACTCCAGCCATGGCGTTACCAATATTGATTCCATTGCCAAGGTGTTAGAGCGTATGCAGCAGCTCGGTATGCCGATGTTGGTTCATGGCGAAGTCACGGATTCACACATCGATATTTTTGACCGCGAAGCGCGCTTTATTGAAACCGTGCTGGAGCCGCTGCGTCAGCGCTTCCCGGCATTAAAAGTCGTCATGGAACACATTACGACTAAAGAAGCTGCGGAGTACCTCGCGGCAGGTAACGAATTCCTTGGCGCCACCATCACGCCTCAACACCTGATGTTCAACCGTAACCACATGCTGGTGGGCGGCGTGCGCCCGCATCTTTATTGCCTGCCGATTCTAAAACGCAATATCCATCAGGAAGCGTTGCGTAAATTGGTCGCCAGTGGCAACCGTCGCGTGTTCCTTGGCACGGATACCGCACCCCATTTGCGCCATCTGAAAGAAGCCAGCTGCGGCTGCGCGGGTGTATTTAACGCACCGACCTCTCTGCCGGCCTACGCCACGGTGTTTGAAGATTTGAATGCGCTGGAACACTTTGAAGCGTTCTGTTCAGAGAATGGTCCCAACTTCTATGGCTTGCCACTCAACGAAGGCACCTTAACCCTGGTACGTGAAACCTGGACAGTGCAGGAAAGCGTTCAGGTCGCCGACGATACACTGGTCCCCTTCCTGGCCGGTGAGACCCTCAACTGGCGCATAAAAGAATAACGTTGCATCTGTTGCCTTCGGCATAATTATACTGTACAAATAAACAGTATATTATCCCGGAGGCTTTTATGCGTGTTGAAATTACCGTTGCGAAAACTCAGCCCCTTCCCCCAGGCGCACTGGATGCACTCAGTGCAGAACTGACCCGCCGTATTTCTCGTGATTTCCCCGATGACGATCACCATGTCAAAGTCCGCTATGCCGGCGGCAACCAGCTCAGCGTATTCGGCGGCGGCAAAGACACGCGGGAGCGTATTAGCGATATTTTACAAGAAACGTGGGAAAGTGCAGACGACTGGTTTATTACTGATTAACTGCCGCAGTGCCGTTTTACCGGGTTTCGCCACCCGGTTTTTTTGTTTTTATTTCCCCCTCGCCAGATAAACTCGCTGCATCTAGACTCTGATCAAACGATCCCCTATTCTTGCCTCGTCATGCTTACAGGAGGTGTTTTACATGACTACTGAAAAACCAGAAGAGGCGATGACCTTTGGTGAGTTACTGGCTTTAATTGCCGAACAACAGCGCCGATTAACCGTGCTGGAAAACGCATTTGCCAGTTTAACGTTCTGTCTCGACGATCGTGCCAGTCAGTTACTGGTGCACAATCTGTCGCTCGAAGCACAAAACCAGAACCATGACGCACAGTTACAGCAGCATTTTACCCGGTTAGCGGAAGAGATTCAGAAACGCAATGGCCAGTCGCCCACAGAACCTCAGGCCTGAGACCAACACTTTCTCTGGTGTCGAGAGTGCCTAAAGTTTCTGGTTTGGTAAGCCGATAATGCTGTTACTGATACGCGTTAGTTTATCGAATAAATGCCCGTCTCACTGGGCATG
>NZ_JASEWO010000331.1:0-1889 GCF_030024295.1 Pantoea sp. Pa-EAmG | reverse complement strand
GCCATCCTGTCGGATATGGGTATCACCGAAGAGCGTCTGAAGCAGATCGACTTCACCGTGCCGCTGTATGACACCCACACTCAGCTGATTGCGCGTAAAGGCTCCGGCCTGCTGCCCACCGCGGAATCGCTGAAAGGCAAAACCGTGGGCGTGGAACAGGGTACCGTGCAGGAGCGCTACGCGCTGGCAAAATGGCAGCCGCACGGCGTGAACGTGGTGCCGTATGGCGATCAGGCACAGGTCGAGAGCGACCTGATTTCCGGACGCCTTGACGTGGTGTTCACCGATGCCGCACAAGCCGCAAACGGCTTCCTGAAACATCCGCAGGGCAAAGATTTCGAACTGGCTGGCCCGATTGTGCAGGATCCGATTATCGGCCCCGGCACCGCCATCGGCCTGCGCAAAGGCGACACCGAATTAAAAACCGCGCTGGACAATGCTTTCGCGGAGATCAAAAAGAACGGTACCTTTGATACCTTGCAGAAGAAGTATTTTGCAACGGATATCTCTATTAAACAGTGATCGATGGGGCGGCGCATTTGCCGCCCTTTTTCCAGCAGAACTATAATTCCCTTCATCAATTTCATGCGGCGCGGCCACGAGCGTGCCCCAGACACAGGACATCGACTGCGTTATGCAACAACAACATCATCCTTTGTTAAGCGCGACGCTGGGCACCCAGCGGGAAATTGTCAGCTTCCACTTCGGCACCGACTCACAGCAGCGGGTGTATATTCAGGCGGCGCTGCACGGCGATGAGCTGCCGGGCATGGCGGTGGCGTGGTATCTCAAGCAGAAGCTGCTGGCGCTGGAGTCGGCGGGCAAGCTGAAAGCCAAAGTCACTTTGGTGCCGGTCGCGAATCCGCTCGCGCTGGGTCAACACTGGCACGGCACTCACCTCGGACGTTTTCATACTCTTTCTGGTCAGGATTTTAACCGTCGCTTCCCGGCGCTGGGCGATACGCTGGCGGCAGAACTGGCGGGATCGCTGACACAGAGTGAATATGAAAACAAACGACTGATTCGCGACGCCATCGATCGTCACTACCGCGACCGCATCGCCAAAAGCGAACTGGAGGCCCAGCGATTCACCCTGATGCGCATGGCCAGCCAGGCAGACCTGATGATTGACCTGCACTGCGACTGGGATGCCTTGCCGCATCTTTACACCACACCGCACGCCTGGCCGGAGATTGAGCCGCTGGCGCGCTGGCTTGGCAGTGAAGTGCAGCTACTGGCGCAGATCTCCGGTGGAGAGCCCTTTGATGAGGCCTGCTGCGAACCCTGGCTGACGCTGGCTGAACGTTTTGGCAAGGACTACCCGATGCCGCGCGGCCTGCTGCCGGTGACGCTGGAACTGCGCGGCGTAGCCGATGTATCGCCGGAACAGGCGGAGAAAGATGCGGATGCGATTATCAATGCGCTAATTGAAGGGGGATATATTGCCGGAGAAACCGGAGACTCCCCTGCCCTGATCCATGCACCAACGCAACTGGCGGGCTGTGAGTACATCCACGCGCCTCACTCCGGACTGCTGCTGAACCGCAGGAAGCTAGGCGAATGGATTAAAGCGGGCGAAGTAGTGGCGGAGGTTGTCGACCCGATCAATGACTACGTGACACCGCTGGTTGCTGAGTTTGGCGGCGTGCTGTATGCACGAAACCTAACCAAGTTTGTCACGGCCGGGATGCTGGTGGTGAGGCTGGCGGGGGAAAATGCGGGACGTAAGGGGGAGTTGCTGGTGGTTTGATAAACCCGGCATCCATCTAACTCTAACAGCCTGCGCTTCATAAAGCTCCGATTCATCAAGATAGTGTAAATTTATCGAAAAGAATTTTTAAGCTAATTTACGCTAGCGAGCAAGCATTGTTTAAGTTTTTTTACTAAGC
>NZ_JASEWO010000111.1:0-15756 GCF_030024295.1 Pantoea sp. Pa-EAmG | reverse complement strand
GCCCATTGCACGACATCACTTGCTGCCAGTTTTTGTTACGGATATACATTCACTAACCGGGCTAAACTCTGGCCTGGTGAGCAAGATACTGCTGCTTAAGATGCCTCAACAGAACCCGTCCCTCGGGCATAAACTCGGTGCCATAGCGTACGAGGCCAATGCCTTTCAATTCAGCATCAATGGCATAACGCAACTCGCCGGGGACATTCTGCTCCAGTAGCACCACTCTGATGCTCTTCAGGCGCGGCTCATACCTGATCAGAACAGCAGACAGGGTGCCAATCAGCTCATGGGCAGTACCCGGCATGCCCTGCAGGATTTTGGTCATATCGGGCAGACCATAGTCCGGCAGATGCGCCAGCGTGCCGGCGCGGCAGTTGAGGATGCGCTGCATGTTATCGAGCACGGACAAAATCACCTGATTCTGTTCGCTGACCTGATGCAGGTCGAGGCCGCCGGTGAAGTTGCCGGTGAGCATTTCATACAGCGAAGGTGTGTTATGTCCCTGGGGCATCAGTCGTCCTTGAGCGGTTGTAGCGTCAAATGGTTGTTACCGGCTTCCAGAATGCGCGGCTTATCCGGGTCAAGGTCTTCACGCCCTATCACCAGCTTCCAGGTGTTGTTAACTCTATCCGGATGGCGGAACAGCCCTGCCACGGCGACAAACTGCGCATCTTCTTCCATTGGCATATCGAGGTTCGCATCACCGCCAGGTTTTACCACTACATCCCGGGTTGCCAGCAGATCGGCTTTCAGGATCGTGTCGCCATCCCGGAGTAGCTGCTGATAGACCGTTTTGTCGAAGGTTTTACGGTCTTTCAGCTGCCAGACCCGAATAACCACCGGCTCAGACAGCGAATTACTTTCACGGGAATCGGTGTTCAGCGCCTCACGGGCGGTGAAATCCAGGTGCAGCACCTTAATCTTTTTGTAAAACACGGCGTTAAATGCCGATTTGGTGCCATCGGTGATACCCTGCATCACCCCACAGCCCGTCAGGCTGAATGCCAGTAGCGCAGGTAGCCAGCATGCGGATTTAATCAAACTTGTACGTAACACGTCGGTTTCCTTGTTGTGATGATGCAGGCTCCAGCCCGGCGTAATAACCCAGTTCCGTGGTAAAGGTCTGCGGAAAATCCTCCGGGAGATATTCGTCTTGCGCGCCCAGAACGCCATTCATCCCCAGCCAGAATGGGCCTTCGCCGAGCGGCGGCGCAACCAGCAGGCGGGTTCGGGTGGTCAAAGTGATTTTTGCTTTAAAGCGCCAGCCGAGATACACCCGCAGCATCACCAGAAAGTCCTGATACAGCAGGCCGTCCGGTTTCCAGCCCTGTGATTCCTGCTCGTTATCGGTGAACAGAGCAATCAGCAACTGGCTGTTGGCATCCATCGCCTCTTCGCCCAGCGGTGTGTTGCCATCCAGCAGAAAATCGTCATCGCCGTAAAAGCCCAGCGGCTGGCTGACTGCCACTGGTCGCAGGCAATACGGGCTCACCTGCACCGTCGTGTCGGGTGCCAGCAGGCTCACCAGGGCCTGCATCCCCTCCTGGGTTTTACCTGGCTGCTGCAGCACACCCAGCAGCGCCAGAAATCGGGACACCGGGGTGGCGATGTGCTCTGCGGTGCCCGGTATCCCAAGTCCCACCAGACCCAGCAGTGACTGCGAGATAGTATCAGTACCGCCGGGCTCAAATGTGGCCGGGTAGGAGTATTTACGCCAGATACGGTAAAACTGCGTCAGGATACGGTGGCTGAAGATATCCAGAAAACCCTGCAGCGCTTCGTGACCTTCGCGACGCTGAGTGATGTCATCGAGATAGGCGGTCGGCAAGGGGGAATCAACCCCGTACATCCCCATAAAGGTCGTGCGGATGAGCGGTGGCTTGCTGTCATCCTCCTCGTCATATTCGACAGCCTTTATTTCGCTGGCCGGAAATCCCATCCCCGGATGTGGCGCAAACCGCACCGGGTCATCCGCCGGGTGGCTGGTCGAACCCATCAGCGGCCTGCCAGGATTACGCTTCTCCAGCAGCTGGCATAAGCGGTAAAAGTTGATGCGGTGAAGGTCGGCTTCCAGCCGCGGGGTCAGCCGGGAATGCGGCGGTTGTGCTTCTCTTCCCATTCCAGGCGCTCTCCAGTCGGTTGCAGGATGATAATCAGGCGGTTGAACAGATAGATATCGGTATACAGCGCAAAGAAGCGGCTCAGCATCTCGCCGAACAGACAGATGTCGCCGCGCCCGGCAAAGCCGTGACTGTCCAGCGTCACCTCAATCTGCACACCGCGTACCAGATAGCCCTGCTCGAAACGCTCGGTTTCGCGGTGCTTAACGTCAATGATGGCTTCCAGCCGACGGCGGTTCATCTCACTGTCGGTCCATTCGTACAGCGCCAGCGTCCCGCGTAGCACGTCGGCGTTGTCCATCATCGACAGGAATCCGCTGCCGAGATGGCTCAGCACGCGCCAGTGGAAACGGTCCTGCGCCGGTGGATAACAGGGTAGTGTCGGCGCACACAGGTTACGCACGGCGATACTGGCTGAGGTGGTTTTCATCACCGTATCAAGCACCGTGCTCTGCAGAGCACGTCGTGGCAGCTGGCCGTTGGTGCCGGTGAGCGTCAGCGACAGGCTTTCGTCTTCCGGCACCGTGTGGTTATCAAACGCTTCACCGCCGAGGATAAGCCAGGTGTTATGCAGACCGGACGGACCGCGACGTACGCGCGTGTGGTAGTAATATTCGGGGGCCTGATGGCGCATCATGCCGCCTTTATGGCGAAAGCTCGAAAACGGCACATAGCTATGCTGGCTGGATGACATCACCGAATCCACCGCATAAATCTCGGTATGACCATCCTGCACGCGCATCGGGCGCAGCATGTATTCGGTCTGCAGGGAGTTGAGCGTCAGCGGGTCAGATTCCAGCGGGAACAGATTAATCACCGGCACACAGTTCAGGCGCAGATGCTTTTCGGTAAAGCTGAAGTCATGTTCCCAGCGCTCCGCCAGCACCACGTCGATTTCAAACCAGGGGAGTTCAGCCGGAAAGACCACGGTCTCCAGCCCACGCAGGCCCGTGAACATGAATTTCTCGCGGAAGGTGAAATACTCCAGCAACAGCTGATAGCCGCTGAAGCTGCTGCTGCCCTTCGGCCACAGGTCGTCGTTATCGCCAAAGCCCAGCGCGGTGAAATACCCGTCGAGCGGTCTTCTGTCGATGTCACCCGGCAGGCGCAGCCACAGGCGGGCGACATTCATGGTGAAGGCTTCATGCATGGCACAGGCCAGCGGCGCGTCGGCGTTGAAATACAGCGCAATACAGCTCAGGTCGATGCGCGTCCAGTCAGCGAGGTCACTGCAGTGAAAACGCAGAGTAATAACCGAACGCCCGTCAGGGTCAGTCGACAGACGGACATGTTCCAGCGACAACGGCTGAAGCGTCATCTCTCTGGTGGTGGTATACCGGCAGCGCGTGCCCTTCTCGCCGATCGGCCGCGAGTTCACCTCAAAACCTTTGACGATGCGCATCGGCTCTTTCATCTCGCGCCAGTCAGGGGTGAATTCCACCACCGACATGGACGGAATGGTACGCAGGTAATGTGGCCACAGCAGGCTGACCAGCCCTTCGGTTAATTCGGGCAAGTCGTCATCGAGCTTCTCGCGCAGCCGGCCCATCAGGAAGGCAAAGCCCTCGAACAGTCGCTCCACGTACGGGTCGCGCGCTCCCGCTTTATCGAGATTAAGCATTGCCGCCTGCTCGGGATGAGCACGCGCAAACTCTTCACCGGCTTCCAGCAGGTAGCGCATTTCAGCGTCGTAATAACGCAGGGTTAAATCATCCATAAAAACCTGAATATGTGTGTTTGAAAGGTATGCCTGGCGTTTTAACCGCAAAGCACTGCGCTGCTGGCCGGATCGAGCGCAATCAGACCCGCCAAAAGCAAATCCATCTCTGGCTGTAACCGTGATTTATCGGTTTCACTGCGTGTGGCTTTCATGCGCAGCAGTCTGAGGCGGCGCGATTTCACTTCAAACAGCAATGCCGGTGTCCACTGCGTGAGGGTAATTGACTGTGCGGCACTGTCGAGCTCTCCCAGCAGATGCAGGGCCAGTTCATTTTTGCCCTTCTGCTCGGCCACGCGGGCCATCAGCAAACGCAGCAACCATCTGTCTTTTGTCGAGTCGGTGCCCGGGCGTGTCTGTAGCCAGTGGAGTGTGGCTTCCAGACCGTCAGTGTCCGCTTTATCCAGCGCTTCCGGCTCAAGAGCCAGAATATCGTTGTCATCCGTGCTAGCGGCGCTGACCGGCTCATCCCGCCAGCCGGAGATGTCGTCCAGTACGCTCTGGTTTATCCAGTTTAGCGTCACTTCATCGGCAAACGGCGTACCGTCATTAAAGGCCATAGTTTCAAGCCCGGTAAGGCGACGCAGTAATCCTTTCAGGTCGGCGGCGATGATCCCGGCAAGCACCTCCTGCCCCGATTTCATCAGCGCCTGGTGGATATACCACTGCAAATCCAGCCAGAGGTGATTAGCGCCACGCGAAAAGGCGCTGTCTGCCTGCTCCAGTATTTCGCCCCAGCTCTGCTGCAGATACAGACGTTTGAGCATGGCACGCTGGTCTGCGCGAGGCGGATCTATGCGGGTTTTGCCTTGTGCATCCGGCGCAGGAATGCTGTGCAACGTGTCATGACGCAGGCTTTTCATCAGCCGGTGGGCGGCAAGCCAGCCATCGGGTTGCTCACGCAGATATCCGGTCAGGGTGCGGGCCTGGGCCAGCAAATCCTGACCGGAGGTAATGCGGCTCAGCACAGGCGCATCTGGCTCCGTCACTGGCGTGGAGATCTGTGACGGTGCCTTATCACCTGCGTTCTGCGGTACCACGGCATCCACACCACCGGCCTTCATCAGGCGGGATTCCAGCGCGCTGTACAGGGCATTCAGCTCTGGCCGCGACGCTTCCGGCTCTGTATCCAGACTGTCGCGCAACAGCAGCAGCGCACCGGCAGTGCGCAGTGCATCGTCGCGAATCACTTCCGGCCAGAGTGACAGGCTGTCCAGAACGCGGGAGCCTGCGAGCCACTCCAGCGCCGGTTTACGACTCCGCTCGCGCTGAGGATGAAGCTGCATGCCATAGCGCTGTAGCAATCCCGCCAGCAGCTCAAGTCCTTCGGCAAAACCGGCTTCGCCGTCCTGGTGCAGGCGCGCCCAGCAATAATAAGTCGCAACGCGGATATCTTTGGCCGCAGTGGTCAGCAGTTTTTCGGCAAGCGTACAAATCAATCCGGTATCGATGCCGGAGAGCTTATTGACCTCTTCGCGGATACGCTGAAAATCATCATCATAGCTTGGGTCCTCACCGGTCGGACTGGCGCTACTTACCGGCGCAAGCCAGGGCTGCCAGTTTTCCGTGCGTGCCTGCGCCTGCCGCCGCAGCTGAGTTTCGTCAGCCTGACAGGCTGTGACCAGATTCTGCAGTGTGCTCATTCTTCGACCTCCTCCATGTCACTGTTTGCGGTGTTAGCCATCAGCGCCTGCGCGGTGGCCGCGCTGTCGACACTGAATATCTGATCCGGCAGCGTGAAACCGCGCAGATCCAGCAACGCCAGCGGACCTTTCCCGAGTTGTGAGCGCAGCACCCACTGCAAAGTGCGACCGTCCGGGGCAGTAAAGCTCATCATCCACTGGCTGCGGTCAAGCTGCTGGCGTTTGCCCTGGTCCAGCCAGCGAATAAAGCCCCAGGTCCCGCTGTAATCCCCGAACAAACGCGCACCAGCGTTGACCGAGATCCAGGTCAGCATCGTCCCCGGCTTGTAAGTGTCACCCGGCCAGCGGAAGCTCTGCCAGTCGGCCATCTGGTTGAAGTAGTGCAGCTTTTGTCCATCAACAATCAACTGGGTCTCCACTACCTGCGGTACAGGACGCGCCTGCAGCTCAAAGCTGATGCCCTGGCTGCCATCGGTGAACAGAATGTCTGACAGTTGGCTCAGCTGATTAATCGCCCGCAGCAAGGCCGGGTTGAAGCTCAGCCCCTGGCTGTTGACCTTATCCGGCACCCACTGGCTGCCCTCTTTGTGCAGCACCCCGTTGAGCTCTGTGGTCAGGAAGCGCTCGATACGCCCGCTGTCCTTACGCACAAATTCAGCCAGCATGGGTAAAGAGGCATCACTTTTGCTGGCGGCAAACGGGAAACGTCCGTCAAAGGCAGTTTGCCAGTTGGCGACAACCGAGCGGCTCCATTTATCATTCAGGCTCGCCGCCGAAGGCTGAAGCACGGTCTCCCAGGCCTGAGTCAGGGGCTGGACAAACATCGTGCTGCCAAAACCACTCCACTCTTCGCCCAGGCTTGCCGAAATCAGACTGCCGTACTGCTGGGTGTCGGTCAGATCCACACTTTTGCCCTGGAACACGGTCTGCGCCAGAGTCTGCATCATTGCCTGCGGATCAGAGGCGCTGGCCACCTGCTGCAGGCGCAGACGCACGCGGGTGATGCGGGTCAGATACGTCTGCAGGCTAAGTGACGTGTCCGCCGACATAACGTTGCTGCCTTTGTTTTTACCTAAAAGCTGAAGCAGTGGGCCAAAGGTGTCATCCAGCGGTCCCTGCGGCCCTGATGAAGACTGGTCAATCGCTGGCTTGTCCTGTCCGCCCATCAGGTCTTTGGCCGATTTGATGAGGGAGTCCGATAGACCTTCGCGTTGCTGGCCGGTCTGCCCCTGCCAGGCAATGGTATTCATCAGGGCAATCAATGGTGACTGGCGGACATCGCTCATCAGCGTCAGCTGGTCGGTAACGTCTGCGATGTTGTTCGCAGGATTAAGTCGCAGACTATTAAGGAAGCTCAGCCAGCTACCGGCAAAGTCGGTGAAGTAACGTTGCGTCAGACGTGCTTGCAGGGCCTCCGGCGACAGGTCTGAAGAGACCGCTTTACGGCTGTCACTCAGCACCCAGTCAATTTCATCCCGACGGGAGTTGGTGGCCTTTTCGATAGCCTGCTGAATACCGCCCTCCCACGCCTGACGGGTGAACATGCCCGGTACCACTTCATCAGTGGTGAACAGGCGGCGGGCATCAGTACCGCTGGTCATGTCTTCCAGCGACACATCGGCAAAGTTACGCCGCACCGATGTGAGCATGTTTTCATACAGCGTGCTTTCGGCGTTACGCCGGCCAATTTGCTGCAACAGCACCTGGCGGCTCTGGCTCACCAGCTGCGCATCCGGGGTGATTTTCCACTGTGGTTGCCCAGGCAGTTCGTTAATGTAGAAAGCCCACAAATCCGGCGACAGGCTTTGCCACAGGCCGGTTGAAATGCCCTTTCGCGTCGGCTGCACTGCTTTCATGGTCTGGGCGTAATACGCGCCGTCGGCTTTATCCGGACGCGCCATCATCAGCCAGGCCTTCAGCTGGTCATAGCCCAGCGTCGCCAGCTGAGCGCGCCGATCGCTGTTCGGTTCGGAATTCGCCAGCGCATTGAGTTTTTTAGTCAGCGCAGCACTGGCCGGATCGCGGATCAGGCGGTTGTTCGTCACGCCATACCAGGGCAGCAATGCCTCGAGCAGCTGCGGGTTATGGTCCAGGCCAAAACGCTGATACCAGGGTGCGCCTTCCTGAATACGATGCTGCAGGCGACCGGCATGATTACGCAGCGTATGCAGCGCCGTCAGCTGCTCATCCGATACCGCAGGATGCTCCACCAGAGCATGGGCCTGCTCAGCAACAGAAACGATCTGCTGACGGTTGACCGCGAACGACAGCAGCGTTCCCGCGCCCCAGATACCCATGATGGCCATCAGCGTCCAGGCAAGCGTCTGTTCCCACGCCATACCGACTCGGCGGCCACGAATACGAGTACAGTCGTCCACGATACCCTGCCAGGTCATCGGCAGGGTCAGCGCATGGCGTTGTGATTCCGGGATATATTTCTCTGCGTCGGCTGTTCCCTCTGTCGGATGAATTGAGTGACTGTCCGGCAGGCTGAACATCAGACCACGCAGCGGAACACGCTGCTGAGAGGCTGTCAGCCATGGCACCAGTTGCTGAGCCCAGCGGGCGATACCGCCGTGTTTGAGGTGCTGGCCCAGGCGCAGCAGGAAGTCGTGGCCGTTGTTCTCAGCGACCTGACTCACCCCCTGCGTCCGCAGGTCCGACAGCATCCGTTCAAGCTGACGACAAATATCGTCAGGCTCAACACGCAGGGGAAAAGTCGCCCCTACCGTCTGTTCAGTGCGTTTTGCCTGCGACCAGGCGCTGTCGCATAGCTGCCACAAATAAACCGGGGCGGAATAGCGCAGCAGTTCGCTGATTTTTTCCAGGCCGCGTAAATCGTTGTCGCTGATTTGCGGAGTCAGATTAAACGACTGCGGCATGACGCGGACAATCCCGTCCAGCGGGCGCCCGCGGCGCAGTTTACGCAGCGCGGTGTATTTTTCCTTATCGGGCTCAGCAGTCAGGCTGCCGCCATAAATCAAGACCGTGCGGTTGCCTTCCAGCCACTGGCGGGCTTGCAGGTTGGGCACCAACTGAGCAATGGCGTTTTCATCGCCTGTGACTAACAGCAGGCGGACTTTACTTCGCCAGAAGAGGCTATAACGACGACGGAGATGGTTGCTGATGTCCGCCCTGAGCGGCAGACGGAGCGTTCTTTTATTTTTGACCGGTCTGGAAGAAGCCTCTCCCATCACTTTTTCCCGAATCATTAAATGAAAAGCGATAAACCCCAGCACCAGTACGCAGAGCGACACTCCCCAGACAACAAAACAGGCCGTCATGATTCGACGTATCACGTCCCATTCCGTGGAGAGATCTTCCCCCCAATACCACCACAGTAACCCACCTGCCAGCACAAGTAGCGTGACAGTAGCAACAAACAACACCGCCGTGGCAAACACCGAAAATTCAGCGGGTTTATTTTCCTTCACCATAAGGTTTAATAATTCCAAGAGCGAGAGTATGTAGAGGATCTTTGGCTATCCAGCCGCAGGGTTGTTGATAATTTTTTGCGTAAAAAGCCGCCAGAATCAGCACGATAAGCATTTCCATATCACCGGGGTTCCCCCAGTTGAGGTCCTGAACGTGATGGGTCACATTCCAGCCGCTTTGCGCCAGGGCGGGCAGCGCCGGCTGTGAGAACAGCATGCAGGTGTCATGCGGCGTTTCGAGGTCGCTTTGCTGCTCCGCTCGTTCGCAGACTGCGGTTAAAACCTCTTTCCCGGCGATATCGTAAACTTCCCCCCGGTTGAGACTGACCAGCCCTTTCTGCGCGACCAGACACAGTGCAGCGGACTCACCGGCAGGCTGCGCAGAATTAAACGAGGCAGCTATCGAATGACACCCGGCGACCAGAATGGCCTCTGTTTCAGGGAGCGTTTGAGCCGTTGCGGCAAGTGCAGACAACGTCTCTTCGCCTTGCCATGTCTCCGGTTTTTCAGGAAGCGCCACGTCCGGAAATGAAACCTGCATCTGGCTACAGAATGCACGCCAGGCATCCAGAGAACCCTGCCAGTAGCAGCGCCATAAGTGTGGAATCGAGGAATCTGCGCGCTGCGTCCGCCATTGCAGCACCAGCATTTTTGCCAGTAAAGCCTCGCGCTCAGCCACCGTATCGACCAGCGTTCGACCGATACGCAGCGCTTTCCCGCTCGTCTCATTTTTTATCTCAGGAACCCGATGCTCACGCTTTAGCAGCCGCAGCCAGTGTGGCGTATCGGTCCCGCCCGGGCCCAGCAGCACCATTTCACTGAGCGCGAAACGGTTCTGATGCCGCTCCCACCAGGCCTGCTGCTGCTGCTCAACCAGTTGTTGGTAATACCGGGCGTTATGGGCCGACGTCCGGTAATACAGCAAACGTATTAACCAGAGCACGCCCATCAGAATCACCGCGCCAGCCATTCCTTTTATCACCAGTCCGGCACCGCTCCCGGCAGGATGAAGCAGCGCGCCGCCTCCCCCGCACAGCAACACCATCAGCGCCCCCGCTGACAACCATCGCTTGCCGTCAGGGGCGCGCGCCACCCGGTAGGGTGGATACTCCGGTAATGGCCTCACAGCTCAATGCCGCAATCGGGAAAAGAGCTCACCAGCGTGCAGCCACAGGCACAACGATGACCATGCAGCGCCACCGGCTGTCCGTCCACTTCCGATAACGAACTGCCTTCGCTAATGACCGTGATGCCATGTTTATTGCACTTCACTGCATCGCCTTTACAGGCGATCCCTTTACCGAAGCAAAGATAATGCCCGCCCAGCACTTTCCCACCGTACTCCTGCAGGGTATCGCCCTCGCGTATCACTGCTTTCATCCTTCATCCCTCCCTGAATCAGGCCGTTACGGTCGCCTTAAGATTTTCCGCCCAGCTGGACTCAATCATCGTTTTTGCCAGTGCCAGCCGCTGATCGCTGATGAGCTGCGTTTGCTGTGCCACCACTGTGCCTGGCTCCATCGTTGGCGCCTGCAGCTGTGCAGCGTTGGGCAGCATTGGCAGCGGTTTGCCGGAAAGCAGATCGATGGCCTGCGTTTCGAGGTAAACGGCACCCACGGTACCGGCAAGCCCCGCAAGTTTGCCCTTCGCGCTTTTCTGTCTGATGATAACGGCCGCGCCTGCGGCAAGGGTCGCAACGCCCACTACCGCTCCGGCAATCATCAACGGCGTCATTGGCTTACTGCTGCAGCTGCCGAAATAGATCATCCGGTAAAGGAAATAGCTGCCCCAGGGTTCGCGGGAGCCGAAGGCGTTGTGCATAAACCACGCGCGGGAATCGTGGATCTGATCGTCAAACAGTGCCCGCACCAGCCCGCCAGGTTCAGTGGCGTTACTCGCTTCGCCGGCCGCCGGGAAAAGCACTTTTACACGATCGTCTCCGGCGTTTTTCATGCTGAGCCATTCGCCATACTCATTATCGTTATTCAGCAGGAAGATGGCGTTACTCATTGAATCAACGGCTGTAAAAATCCAGTTCCCGGTACCCGAGCGGGAGAGGCCGTGGTAATCCTCTCTGAACTCCTCTGCGGCCTGACGCAGCTGGGTTTGCCCCAGCGCGGCGTCGAAATCCTTTGGCCCCGGCGGGAGCATCAGGAAGCCATCTTCAGGTTTATGTTCGGCAATTTTTTCCTTACGAGCATCGTCAACTTTTTTCTGTGCTTCTTTCCAGTCATCCTCAGCCTGCTTTCTGACCAGCGGATCGCTGTCTTTATCCAGCCCATTTGCCGCCGAATCGACATAGAAGCGCTGGGTCTTGTAGGTTCCCCCGGCATAGCGGTTAATACGCCAGGCGGTGATCCAGCCCATCTGATCTTCAAGGGCTTTCTCCAGGCTGACCGGCGCGCGCGGCGGATCGTATATTGCGGCTTGTTCGGGGAGAATCGGGACCATGGGCGAACTCAGACCGAGGGTAAGCTCGCGCCAGGCGTTGAAACGATTTATTAATATTTCTGATATAAAAAATTCACGCCCTAAATCAAAAGGCATGGTTCGCCAAGGGTCGTTTGCCAAATCCACAGGAAGCACTTCCTTAGGTACTTTTAAAGGAGCTCCAGACTCAAAGGCAGAGGCATACATTTCATGCAGCGCTATTTGTGACAACAAATAACCGTCGTTGTCTGCATTGGCCTTTCCCTGATCCCCCGGTGGATAACCTCCGCCTAAATCCGAGTGCATACCCGGATAAACAACCTCCACACTATTAGCTGGATATTTACCATCCGGGCGGCGGATCGAATCCAGCGGGAAGCACAGCCGCTGCTCGTGGGAAGAGACCAGATGGACACACTTTTTGATCAATCCCCCATAGATCTTCTCTGCCGGCAACTCCTGGGTCTTGTCTGCCCAGCCCATATGCCCTTCCGCCACCGGGGCGATATGCGCCACGCCCACCGAAGCCACCGTATCCAGCAGGCCCAGGAACTCTACACTGAGCGGAATTTTCAGCTCGCCCACTGCCAGGCACTGCTCGGGTTTGTCTTTTCCCTCCTCAGGCTTTGGCAGCAGTTCGCTAAGCCACCGGACAAAAGCTCGTGCTGCCGCTGCGCCGCGCGAAAAGCCGTACACGTACAGCTTGATTCCCATCAGCTTTGGCTTTCCGGGCTCGGTGGGTACCAGGGCCTTTTGCAGCTCTGGTGCCATATCTTTTAGCAGGCTCTGGAAGGTCTCAAAACGGTTGGCAGCGCCGGTCAGCCCAAAGGACGCCATAGAGGTGGCCATTTTTTCCACCGCGCTCCAGCTCGCACTGTTCGACAGACTCATCCTGGTTGTCGTCCGCTTCAGGGCATCGATAATTCGCAGCAGACCCCAGTTGATTCTGTCCTCCCCGTGGGTCGCTGTCGCCAGCCCCATCATGCTGAAATCCAGATCGTTCACCTCGGGAAAAGGCGTCCCGACGCCGGGAATATAATATTTGTAGTATTTATCATCGCCGCTGCCGTCAGCATCCAGCAGCTCCTCCCCTTTTGCTACCCCCCCGGCACTCCCCTGCCCGATGGTGGCGCGAAACAGACGGGCAATATTGGTGGGATGCTTCGGGTCAGCAATATATAAGTCGTGATTAAGGTTATTGCCGGTGCCGTCGAAAAACAGGCTGATGTGTAAAGTTTTACAGCAGGGAGGCTCCACGCGCTGTCTGGCGGCCAGGCACAGTTTCTGCCGCCAGGCCAGTTCATCGCTGTCCTGCAGCGCGCAGTTTGCGCCTACCAGCGCAGCCCTGGTGGGTAAACGCCCCTGAGCCGGAAACGCCGGCGGGAACCACGCCAGATCGGTGATTATTTTGGACATATTTTTGGCTCCAGCATCTTAAGGGGCTCTTTGATCGGATGTTCCGGATGGCCATAGTTGGCACAACTGGTCGTCACTTTCACCTCATCACAGGGTAGAAAATGCACCGTGATCCCGCAGATTTCCTGCCCCGTATAATCTGGAACTGGCACCACGATGCTGTGCTGACGATTCTGAGCCTTCATTTTTTTTTCCCAGGCAAGATACCTGGCGTCATCACCAAAGCCTGGAAACCCATCCATATCTCCTACTCCAGTTTCCCAGTCGATTTTGACCGTCATACCCGGCCGCCATTTCGCCGGCACGCCATAGCAACACCCCCCGCCGCCGCCCTGGTACGGCCCGATAATGTCAATTCCCGACTGACCGTCGACGCTGAAATGGTTGATTGCCCACCTGGTGTGATTGATTGCCTCTATGGTTCCGCCGCCGCCCCGGCTTTCCGCGTTCGCCGCAGGCTGATTACAGCCCGCCAGCAGCAGGGCACCCAGTACCACGAGGTAATGTCGTATTTTCATTTTGCATTCCTTTGATGAAGAAACGGATGACGTCCGTATTGCTCAGCCATGACTTTTCGGGATGGCATGGCTGAGCATTACTGAAGAGGAATAAGGGCCAGTTTGTGATTAAGGCTATTGCCGGTGCCGTCGAAAAACAGGCTGATATGCCCAGTCCTGCCGCCAGGTAAGCTCGTAGCTGTCCTGCTGCGCGCAGTTTGCGCCAACCAGCGCAGCCCTGGTGGGTAGACGCCCCTGAGCCGGAAATGCTGGCGGGAACCATGCCAGATCGGTAATTATTTTGGACATACTTTCGGCTCCGGCATCTTAAGGGGCTCGTTGATCGGGTAGCCCAGCCGGCCGGGGCTCACGCAGCTGGTGGTCACCTTCACCTCATCACAGGGCATAAAGTGCACCGTTATCCCGCAGGTTTTTTGCCCCGTATAATCCGGTACTGGTACCACCGCACTGTGCTGCTTATTCTGGGCTTTTATTTTTTGGGCCCAGGATAAAAATTTTTGTTCATCGGCATAACCCGGAAAATCCATTGAGTATCCCACTCCTGTTTCCCAGTCGATTTTGACCGTCATACCCGGCCGCCAATTCGCCGGCACGCCATAGCAGCACCCCCCGCCGCCGCCCTGATACGGACCAATAGCATCGATGCCAGACTGACCGTCGACGCTGAAATGGTTGATCGCCCATTTGGTGTGGTTGATGGCGACAATAATCCCACCACCGCCGCTCCGGTTTTCCGCCTTTGCCACCGGCTGGCTACAGCCCGCCAGCAGCAGGGCACCCAGTACCACGAGGTAATGTCGTATTTTCATTTTGCATTCCTTTGATGAAGAAACGGATGACGTCCGTCTTGCTCAGCCATGACTTTTCGGGATGGCATGGCTGAGCATTACTGAATAGGGATAAAGGTCAGGTCGTGATTGAGGTTATTGCCGATGCCGTCAAAAAAACAGGCTGATGTGTAAAGTCTTACAGCAGGGAGGCTCCGCGCGCCGCCTGGCGGCCAGGCACAGCTTCTGCCGCCAGGCCAGCTCATCGCTGTCCTGCAGCGCGCAGTTTGCGCCAACCAGCGCAGCCTGAGTGGGCAAACGTCCCTGAGCCGGAAACGCCGGCGGGAACCATGCCAGATCGGTAATTATTTTGGGCATACTTTCGGCTCCGGCATCTTAAGGGGCTCGTTGATTGGGTAGTCCGGCCGGCCGGGGCTCACGCAGCTGGTGGTCACCTTCACCTTATCACAGGGCAGAAAATGCACTGTGATCCCGCAGATTTCCTGTCCCGTATAGTCCGGAACTGGTACCACCGCACTGTGCTGCTTATTCTGGGCCTTAATTTTATCTCGCCATTCTCTGTATTTTTTTGAATCAGCGAATCCTGGAAACCCTTTTGTTGATGCTTCGCCACTTTCCCAGTCCACCCTCACCGTCATACCCGGCCGCCACTTCGCCGGCACGCCATAGCAACAGCCACCTCCACCGCCCTGATACGGCCCGATGATGTCAATTCCAGACTGACCGTCGACGCTGAAATGGTTGATCGCCCATTTGGTGTGGTTGATGGCGACAATAATCCCACCACCGCCGCTCCGGTTTTCCGCCTTTGCCACCGGCTGGCTACAGCCCGCCAGCAGCAGGGCACCCAGTACCACGAGGTAATGTCGTATTTTCATTTTGCATTCCTTTGATGAAGAAACGGATGACGTCCGTATTGCTCAGCCGTGACTTTTCGGGATGGCATGGCTGAGCATTACTGAAGGGGAATAAAGGCCAGATCGTGATTAAGGTTATTGCCGCTGCCGTCGAAGAACAGGCTGATATGCACAGCCCTGCCGCCAGGTAAGCTCGTGGCTGTCCTGCAGCGCGCAGTTTGCGCCAACCAGCGCAGCCCTGGTGGGTAAACGCCCCTGAGCCGGAAACGCTGGCGGGAACCACGCCAGATCGGTAATTATTTTGGACATACTTTTGGCTCCGGCATCTTAAGGGGCTCGTTGATTGGGTAGTCCGGCCGGCCGGGGCTCACGCAGCTGGTGGTCACCTTAACCTCATCACAGGGCAGAAAGTGCACCGTGATCCCGCAGGTTTTTTGCCCCGTATAATCCGGTACTGGTACCACCGTTCTGTGCTGCTTATTCTGGGCCTTCATTTTTTTTTCCCAGGCAAGATACCTGGCGTCATCACCAAAGCCAGGGAAACCATCCATATCTCCTACTCCAGTTTCCCAGTCGACTTTCACCGTCATACCCGGCCGCCATTTCGCCGGCACGCCATAGCAGCAGCCACCTCCACCGCCCTGATACGGCCCGATAATGTCAATTCCCGACTGACCGTCGACGCTGAAATGATTGATCGCCCATTTGGTGTGGTTGATGGCGACAATAATCCCACCACCGCCGCTCCGGTTTTCCGCCTTTGCCACCGGCTGGCTACAGCCCGCCAGCAGCAGGGCACCCAGTACCACGAGGTAATGTCGTATTTTCAT
>NZ_JASEWO010000110.1:0-15807 GCF_030024295.1 Pantoea sp. Pa-EAmG | reverse complement strand
AGGCAGGAAACGACACCCGTATGTGATTCCAGGGCGGGTACTGGATATTTCAGATTGCTGAGCGCAGTATGATCATATTGTAAGATAAAACGTTCATGGTCTGCCGTAAAATCCAGTTCCATATCATGCAGCGTGAGGGGGCTAACATAGACAAGCGTATTATTCTGGAGGGCGAATTTTTCACGGCCAATACTATAGCTGCCTCTGGCTTTGTAAAACCACATTATTTCATGTTCGAGATGCATATGTGGCTTGATGTACATTCCACCTTCAGGCACTTTTTCCTGTGCGCGCAATATGTAATTTAACCCGGCTTTCGTTTCCAGTTTTTCGAAGAAATAATCTGATGGTGGCATAGGTTTTTCCTAAAATTCATCTGTTTATCCTGTTATTTTGATACCATATTCTGAGACGATTTAAAAACCGGCATAACTTGCTATTCTTTGAATTCGAGTAGAAAGAGGGGCGGGCAACGCTCCGGACGGATAAGGAGAATAGCGATGTCAAACGTGTGCACCATCGCCTGGGTTTACGGCGTCGTTCAGGGGGTCGGCTTCCGCTACAGTACCCAGCGAGAAGCCGTACAGCTAGGGTTAACGGGATATGCACGAAATATGGACGACGGCAGCGTAGAGGTACTGGCCTGTGGTGAAGAAGAACAGGTTGAGAAGCTGGTGGCGTGGCTGAAAGCGGGCGGGCCGCGAAGTGCGCGGGTTGATAAGGTTTTAACGGAACCGCATCAACCCGGTCGGGAGTACGTTAACTTCGGTATTCGCTATTAAATGCACTTCACCGGCTTAGGCAGGCCGGCAATCTTTGTTGCCTGTTTTGCCGGGCCTTTTGGAAACAGGCGATACAGATAACGGCTGTTACCTTTCTCTTCGCCGAATTTATTGGCCATGGCTTTGACCAGCATACGAATAGCCGGAGAGGTGTTGAATTCGAGATAGAATTCGCGCACGAAACGCACCACTTCCCAGTGTTCGGGGGAAAGTGCAATTCCTTCGTTTTCCGCAATCACCGCTGCCAGCGCTTCGCTCCACTGGCCACTCTCTTTGAGATAACCGTCGTTATCGGTCTCGATCTCTTTGCCTTCAAAACTCAACATAATCATTCACGCATCAGTCAAAAAACCGCAGCAGTGTATCAAAAAACAAAGCCCCGCATAAGCGGGGCCAGGTTTACATTACTGTGGCTTTAATCGCGGCTGGCGAAGCCCAGGATGCTCAGCAGGCTGACGAAGATATTGTACAGCGACACGTACAGGCTCACGGTAGCGCGGATATAGTTCGTCTCACCGCCGCGAATGATGTTGCTGGTTTCAAACAGGATGGCACCTGAAGAAATCAGAATAAACACGGCGCTAATTGCCAGGTGCAGGGCAGGCAGCTGCAGGAAGATGTTTGCCACCATACCCACCAGCACGACCACGACGCCCGCCATCAGCATACCGCCGAGGAAGGACATGTCCTTACGGGTAGTCAGCACGTAGGCCGAGCAGCAGAAGAACACCAGCGCGGTACCGCCCAGCGCCATACCGATAAGGTCGCCCATACCGGCAGACAGATACGCGTTCAGCATCGGCCCCAGGATGTAGCCCAGGAAGCCAGTGAAGGCAAACGCAGACAGAATACCAACCGGTTTGTCAGCGGTTTTGTAGGTCAGGAACATCAGACCATACATCCCCACCAGCGTCAGGATCAGCCCCGGAGACGGCAGCATCAGCACGGTGCTGGCCGTGGCGGTGATAGCGGAAAACGCCAGCGTCAGGCTGAGCATGAAATAGGTGTTGCGCAGCACTTTATGCGTGCTGAGTAGCGATGTGCGGTCGCGTGAAGAACTTACAATACGATCCATGAGTCACTCTCTTATGACAGATGTAATTAACGGCAAGAATAGGAAACGGGACGCCAGACTCAAAATGGT
Source organism: Pantoea sp. Pa-EAmG (assembly GCF_030024295.1). Classification (NCBI taxonomy): domain Bacteria; kingdom Pseudomonadati; phylum Pseudomonadota; class Gammaproteobacteria; order Enterobacterales; family Erwiniaceae; genus Pantoea; species Pantoea sp. Pa-EAmG. The sequence continues at coordinate 13,881 of NZ_JASEWO010000110.1, read as the reverse complement.
TTTACCCATCTTTACTCAGCGCCTTAGCGCCGTGGCTGGTTATTTATTCTACAAAAATGGCATTTGGCAGAATGAACGGCGTTTTAAAGATTTTATCCAGATCGGGCTCTTATAGGTTACTGAAAAATATTGCGTTATTACAGCCGCGGCGCTAAGAGTTATTGCGGGATCGTCAGAATACAGACAATAAGGCGAAGGAAATGAAACCACAAACACGCAATATCTTTACACTCTCTTTGGTCACCGCCGCGCTTCTCGGTGCGAGCGCACCCTCCTGGTCCGCCAGCGTGCCGGCAGGGACTGAGCTTGCGCAAAAGCAGGAGTTGGTCCGCAACAACGGTAATGAACCGGCGTCGCTGGATCCACATAAGGTGGAAAGCGACGTCGAATTCAATATTATCAGCGACTTATTCGATGGGCTGGTAAGCGTTTCTCCGAAGGGCGAGATCCAGCCGCGGCTGGCGGAAAAATGGGACAATAAAGACAACACCGTCTGGACGTTCCATTTGCGTCCGGGCATCACCTGGAGCGACGGTACGGCCATCACCGCGCAGGATGTCGTCTGGAGCTGGCAGCGTCTGGTTGACCCAAAAACGGTGTCACCTTACGCCAGCTATCCCGGCAGCATGCACATTGCTAACGCTGCCGACATTGCCGCAGGCAAAAAGTCTCCCGAGACGCTGGGCGTAAAGGCGATTGACGATGCCACGCTCGAGGTGACCTTAAACCAGCCAAACGCGGCCTTCCTGGCGATGCTGGCGCACCCGTCGCTGGTGCCGATTGATAAGGTGCTGGTGGGACGCTACGGCGAGAAGTGGACTAAACCTGAGCACATTGTCACCAGCGGGGCGTACAAACTGTCGCAGTGGGTGGTGAACGAACGCATCATCGCTGAGCGCAACCCACACTACTGGGATAACGCCCATACCGTCATCAATAAAGTCACCTATTTGCCCATTACCTCCGAGGCTTCGGACGTCAACCGCTACAAGGCGGGCGAAATCGATATCGTTTATACGGTCCCGATCAACCAGTTTGCGCTGCTGAAAAAAACGCTGGGCAGCGAGCTGGACGTTTCGCCACAGCTTGCAACCTACTACTACGAATTCAACACCGCTCGTCCGCCGTTCAACGATGCCCGCGTGCGCAAGGCGCTGAACCTGGCGCTGGATAAAGAGATCATTGCGGAGAAGGTGTTGGGGCAGGGGCAGCGTCCCGCCTGGCTTATCAGCCAGCCGGATATCGGCGGCGTGACGTTAAAAAACCCGGATTATGCCAGCTGGCCGATGGACAAGCGCATTGCCGAGGCGAAAAAGCTGCTGGCAGAGGCCGGATTTAATGCCGATCATCCCCTCAGCTTTAATCTGCTCTATAACACCTCCGAATCGCATCAGCGCATTGCAATCGCCGCCAGCTCAATGTGGAAGAAAAATCTCGGCGTGGAGGCGAAGCTGCAAAACCAGGAGTGGAAAACCATGCTGGATACCATGCACACCCACAACTTTGACGCGGTGCGCTACGCGTGGATTGCAGACTACGACGACGCCTCCACCTTCCTGAACAACTTCCGGACCGGCGATAGCCAGAATACCACCCAGTACAGCAATCCAGAGTATGACCAGGCGATGATAAGCGCCGCTAAGGCCAAAACGGCGGAGGAGCGCGGTACGTTTTATCAGAAGGCGGAAGATCTGCTGAGCCGCGACGTGCCAGCCATACCGGTTTATCACTACGTTCGTACGCACCTGGTGAAGCCGTGGGTCGGCGGGTTTACGCCGGATAAGCTCGGGTACTACTACACCAAAGATATGTACATTAAGAAGCACTAAGCCGTAGCGGGGAGATTTTGTGCTGAGAAAATGGCCGATTTGTCGTCTATTCAACCGATTAAACGCATTTTGGCTATTTTTCGGGCGAACGATAAGGCTGATGCTTTACAGGGCGCGGGCAGGTGTTTATAGTTCGCCTCACTTAGGAAGCGTGGCCGAGCGGTTGAAGGCACCGGTCTTGAAAACCGGCGACCCGAAAGGGTTCTAGAGTTCGAATCTCTACGCTTCCGCCAAATTTAAACCCCAGGTTGCTCGTCAACCTGGGGTTTTTCTTTTGCGTTGGCCGATCCGGCTCACACTTTTATAAAACCGCTATTTCCCTGTAAAAATCAGGCGTTATCATTTATGTCGTAAATATCTTTTCATCTCTCACCGAGGCTTTGATGCTGGAGAATGTTTTCATCAGATAATCAGTTTCCCGCTCTTTTCAGGACGGACTGGTTATCGCTGCGCTTAAACCTTACGCACGCACCTGCGGGTGTGGGCTCGTTTTTACGCATGATGATTACACAGGTTTTCCAGTATGAATTTATCCCGTCAGGAACAACGAACCTTACACGTTCTCGCCAAAGGTGGACGTATTGTGCACGTCCGCGACAGTTCTGGCCGCGTCACGTCCGTTGAGTGCTACACCCGTGAAGGGCTGGTGCTGAGCGACTGTACGCTTAACGTCTTTAAAAAACTCCGCACTAAAAAGCTGATCCGATCCGTGAACGGGCAGCCTTATCGCATCAATACCACCGGGCTGAACAACGTTCGCGCCGAGCTGGATAATCGTTAAACGGAATAAACAACGCCACCCTTGGGTGGCGTTGGCCTACGGTGGATCGTGCGAAATATAGGCCGACCCGGCAAAAACAAGAAAGGTGACGTCTAAGAACGGATAAAGGCCAGAATGTCCGCGTTGATCGTATCCGCATGGGTGGTATGCATCCCGTGTGGGAAGCCCGGATAAACTTTCAGTACGCTGTTCGCCAGCAGCTTGTCCTGCAGTAGAGAGGCATTTTTATACGGCACGACCTGATCGTCGTCGCCCTGCAGCACCAGTACGGGAACCGTGATGGCTTTTAAATCCTCCGTCTGGTCGGTCTCTGAAAACGCCTTAATTCCCTCATAGTGAGCCTTGGCACTTCCGATCATTCCCTGGCGCCACCAGTTCTGAATGGTGCCCTGCGAAACGTCGGCCCCGTCCCGATTAAAGCCGTAGAAAGGACCGCTGGCGACGTCGAGGTAAAACTGGGCGCGGTTAGCCGCCAGCGCTTTGCGGAAGCCGTCGAAAACCTCGATGGGCGTTCCACCGGGGTTAGCATCCGTTTTTACCATCAGAGGCGGGACGGCGCTGACGAGCACCGCTTTGGCGACGCGCCCCTGCGGTTGTCCGTACTGCGCAACATAGCGGGCGACCTGGCCGCCGCCGGTGGAGTGGCCGACGTGCACGGCGTTGCGCAGGTCCAGGCTTTCAACCACGGCCGACGCATCGGAGGCATAATGATCCATATCGTGGCCTTCGCTCACCTGGTCCGAACGCCCATGACCGCGACGGTCGATAGCGATAACGCGATAGCCTTCCGCAAGGAAGAAGAGCATCTGGTTATCCCAGTCATCGGCACTTAAAGGCCAGCCGTGGTGAAAAACAATGGGTTGCGCCTCTTTTGAACCCCAGTCTTTGTAGAAAATGTTGACGCCGTCTTTCGTTGTTACGAATGCCATACCGCAAACTCCTCAGTTAAAGGCAAAATGATCGCAGGCTGCAAGGCTGGAATCCTCATAGCCCTGATTGATCCGGCTTTTTCACGTTCACCGTACCGGTAGAACCTTTAAAGTGTAGGAGAAATAATAAAAGAAGAAGGTTTCATTCCCGTTAAAGGTAGCCATACGTGCGCTGGCCGCGGGGGAACAGGCCCTGCATTTTACACCTCGGCTGAATGAGTTTTGCGCAGGCGCGTAGAAATCGAAAAATTCCTGCTTTACAAGGCGCTAATAGGTGTTTATAGTGCGCCTCACTTTGGAAGCGTGGCCGAGCGGTTGAAGGCACCGGTCTTGAAAACCGGCGACCCGAAAGGGTTCTAGAGTTCGAATCTCTACGCTTCCGCCAAATTCGAAAACCCTGCGATAGCACTATCGCAGGGTTTTTTGTTTGCATAAAAAAGCCTGTGTGCTTTTTATGGCGCGGATTTACCGGCGCACAGCTCAGGGTCGAAAACTGTTTTCCAGTCTTTTTGCATATCCACGACGGTCCAGCCTTTTTGTTTTGCCTGCGCCAGTCCCTCAATCAGTTTACCACTGGCGGAAGGATGGCTGTCATAGGCATATTCCCGCGCCGCATCCGTATGGTGTACCAGCAGCCCAAAGGTCTTATAGTCAGGATTGGCTGCGGTATATTGCATCATCGCCAGATCGCCATCGCTGTTACCAAATGCGCCTACTGGCCGTTGCCCCATGAAAAGGTGAATGGCGACAGGCTTGTTCGCCGCATCGTCGTTAAATGCCCCTTTCATCGTTTTACGGAGAGTCGTGCCGTTATCGGTGAGCGAGAATTCGCTCAGGGAGAAAGAGCCGACTACCTGCTCCGGCGGGATCCCGTACATTTTTTGAGAAAGAACGCGCATAAAATCGATCCCGCCACCGGAAATAATCCAGGTTTTAAACCCATTCGCCCGCAGATAATCCAGCAGCTGTCGCATCGGCTGATACGCCATCCGATCGTATCGACAGCCGAAACGCCTGTCTGAATGGGAATCCAGCCAGCTGCTTACGCGCTGTTCAAATTCTTCCGTGGTAATGTTGCTATGAGTTAACGTCAAAAGCTGGATCAGCCCTTTTTCACCTGCGGCGGCAACGGTTTTGATATCGTCACTCAGCACTGCTTTTACCAGGGGATCCTCTTTCCATTCCGAGTGTTCAGGCGCAAGCCGTTTGACCTCATCAAGCGCAAACTGGATCTGAAAGGTCAGGGGCGCTTCCGGCCACAGCGTTCCGTCGTTATCAAAAACAACATACCGCTTTTCGGGTGGAATATAGGTGGCGCGGTCGGCATCGGTGGCGTTCGTCACCCACTCCTCAATCGCGCGCTTAGCCGCCGTATCATTCCATGCTGAGAGGGGATCGGCATGAGCCGTTGCACAAAGGCTGAATAGCAAAGCCGAAAGTAATGTTTTTTTCATTATTGACTCCTGTTTTCAGGGATCTGACCCGGAAGCGAAATGGGGTGCCAGAAACGATGCCACTGGCGGAAAACATAGCGCACGCCGCGGAGCAGGGCACGACGAAAAATAAACAGCAAAGCTGAAAGGATCGCGACACCGACAATGCCAATCGGGATGACCCCTCGTGACGTTCCTGCATCTCCTTTCAGGGCCGATTCCGCACCTGCTGTGCCGGAGGCTGCGAGGTGATATTGACTGCCTGGCAGCTCAGCGGTTTGCCATTGTTGATGCGTGGTATCCCACCAGCGCAGCTTAATGGGCGGTAACGTTACTGTTCCCGTCTCCACCGGCAGATAACGCAGCGTTTCGACCCGTTGCCCCCCCTCAAACTCACCTCGCCCGGATGATAACTGACTGTTTACCGGCGTCAGGCGCTGCGTATGCGTTCCAGGAATGGCATACACCAGCGGCGGGATTTGAACCGGGAGGACACCTTTCGCCTGTACCGTCACCACGCGTTCAATCACATCCCCGGCGCGGAGTACATCCCCTTTACCGCTGCGATAAAGGTTTATCTTCTGGGTCAGCGTCAGCTGCGATGCCGGAAGAAAACGGTCTGGCTGATGAACATCCTGCGGCCAGGATACGGTTTTTTTCAGTTCCGGCAGGGAGACCGTAACCGGAGCCTGTCCCGCACCGGTTAATGTCACCTCAATGGGCGGTAAACGCAGTTCCCCATTGTCCCAGGCGGAAATCTGTCGCTCCATACGCACACCGCTCCAGCTGGTGCTGCCTTCCCGGCGGGTGAGCAGCTGATTGGGCAGTTGAGTAGTCAGCAACGCGCCATTTTCCACGGGAAATACCGGCCATTCCGGCGGGGGATTAAACCAGCTGTCCGTCCAGAAGGTAACGGCCACGCGAACCGGTTGCCCTGGCACCACGTGCTCAGGCGCGACCAGCTCTCGCGTCACCGTCATGGCGGCCTGGCAAGGAAGCACCGCAATGAGTAATAGCCAGATGAGCTTCATGGCGCGTCTCCTGATGGCGTGCGGTAGAGGTTTTCCAGCAAGCCGGCGGGGGAAACGGTGAGGTTTTCATACCATTGGTTAACCTGAGGATTACCGCCTGCCACGGGCTGGATATCTTTCTGCTCCACGCCCTGGTTGGGTTTGAGATCGTGTTTGATCTCATCCGGCTTGTAGTCCTGTTCATCCCCCTGGGCCGACTGGCGGTCTCGCTCCTTTTGTCGAAGCTGCATAATAATCGCGGCGATCTTCTCACGATTGCCCTGCGCCAGCGTCCAGTCAGGGCGAAGGCTTAATGCGCGGTCATAGCTGTTGAGCGCCTGCTGCCACTGTTTTTGCTGAGCGTAGCTGTTCCCCGTCCACAGCAGAACCTCCGGCGTTTGCTCGGCCTGACGGAAGGCGGCGGCTGCGGCGGTAAAATCACCGGCACGATACCAGGCGATCCCTTGTCTGAGAGGGTCGCGAAAGCGTTGTGCGGCGGTGTTGTACTCGCCACGGGAAAAGGCCTGTTGGGCCTGAACATCCGGCCTTATCCAGGCATCAAGCCAGGCGGCATGACCTGCCGGTTGCCAGAACAGCAGAGGGGCAAGCAACACCCAGCAAAATAGCTGACGACGCCAGAAAAAGAGCATAGCCATCATGGGAATAACTAACATCCAGCCGTCGTTACGCCAGTGCAAATCGCTGCGGGATTGATTTTGCGCCGTTAAGGATTGTTGAATATGGCTTTGTATCACGGCGAGATCGCTGTCGTCCGCCGTGACCAGCGTGACGGGGAGCCCTGCGTCACGCACCTGTTCAAACCGGGAGACATTCAGTCGGGTATCGCTACCGCTGGCGGCGTATTTTTCCGGCAACGCGCCACCCTGCGCTGTACCCGGAACCCAGAGCTGCACCGGCAGCGTTTGACGTCCTAACCAGGCGGCATCCTCGGCACTCAGAGTATCCGCAACCAGAATGATGCTGCGGGGTGCGGAAGGCATGTTTTTCAAGGCCAGGGCGACGGCAGGCTGCAGCCCCGATCCTTCCCCCGCAGGCAAAAGCGACGGTGACTGTGCGTGCAAGAACAGGGAATAGAATGTCGTATCTACCGTCAGGGGCGTTGTCAGCCAGGCACCTGTGTTATAGACCACCAGTCCGAACCGGGTGCCGGGCATGGCGGACATCAGCGACATGATTTTATTCTGCATTCGCTGGTGGCGGTTGGGGGCGAGGTCGCTTGCGTACATCGCCGTGTCCTGCTGCAAAATCATCATCACATTGCTCTCCGGCGTCAGCGCGGCGGGAAGCTGGCGCTGCCAGGAGGGACCGGCCAGAGCAAAAACGCCTACGGCGAACAGCCATGGCAGGATTTGCGTCAGTTTTCGATGACGGCCGACAATCAGCGCTTTTGCCAGCGGCTTATCCATTATGCTGTGCCACGCGCTGCGCCCGGCCACCGGGAGCCACCATAAGGCCAGACAGAGGATCAGTAAAAGCAGGCGCCAGGGATGTAAAAAGTGGAAATCGCTCATGCCCATTTCTCCCTGACGACGCGGAGCAGGGTAAAGGTCAGTAGCAGCAGTAAAGCTGCCGCCAGCGGCCACGCAAAGAGGGGGACTCGCCACGACCAGCCGATGCTCTTCACCTGAACGGGCGTGGTGGCATCAATACTCTTCCAGACGGCATCCAGAGACGCGCCGCTGTTTGTCGCCGTCCATGACGTGCCGCCAGTATCGCGGGCAATCTCCTGCAATAACGCCACATCCACTTTGTCATCACCGCTGCTGTTGACATCGCCAAAGGCAATGGTATGCACCTGCACATGGTGACTGGCGGCCAGCTGAGCGGCCAGACGCGGGGAGAGTTGTGATGCCGTATCGTTTCCGTCCGTTAACAGAATAGCCAGCCTGCTGGCGTCGGTATGGGTGTCGCTGTCCAGCAGTTTTACCGTGACCCCCAGTGCATCACCGATGGCTGTTTGTTGACCCGCCATGCCGGGTGAGAGCTGGTCTATTCTTGACTGCAACGCCTGTTTATCTTCGCTCACCGGCGCGAAAGGCCAGGCACCGTTGGCAAAAATCACCAGTCCGATGCGATCGGATTGCCGCGACGCCACGAATTTCTTCACCGACGTCTGAACGGCCTGCAGGCGGGTGAGTGCGCCCTCGACATCATTTTTTTCCATTGAGCCTGACACATCCAGAACCAGCATAATATTGCGCATCGGTTTCTCAATGTGCTGCGGCGGCGAAATATATTCGGGCCTGGCAAGCGCGCATACCATCAATGCCCAGACTCCCCAGAAAAACAGAGCCGGGAGTTTTCCGCTGCGTGCAGGTTGTGCATCCAGCTTCAGTTCCTCAATGAGGCCAGGCAAAAAAGGCACGCGAACGTATTCCCGCACGGCGCGATGGCTGTCCGGCAAAAAACGCCCCAGAAGAGGAACGACCATGAGCAGCCATGCCCAGGGCCAGACAAATTCGACTTGCGAGAGGATGTCAGACATCAGGCAACCCCTCTAACCAGGTGTGCAGTTGCGCGCGTAACGCCGTGGTCCGCACGTCAGATAAGTAATTGTTCGGGTGGCAGTAACGCTGAACCAGCTCCTCACGCAGCGCGTTATCAAGCGGGATCTGGGCTAACCAGCGCGCCGGATCGGTCTGCGCGGCAATCACCTCGCGGGGCTGATGAACCAGCAAAATGCGCTTCATCAGCAATAGCCAGCTGTCCACTGACTGCGGCTGTGCAATTGCGGCAAGCGCCTCGCGTCGCCAGCGATTACGTCGCCACTTCGCCGCGCGGAAAAGGCCCATAACCAGCAGCGCAGCCAGCACGATCCCGCCCAGAATCCACCATCCCGGCGGCAGGGGGAACCATGACGGTGCACCGGGGAGCGACGGCTCTGCCAGCGTAGGTACCGTAAATCCTTTTTCGAGCATTCAGACCCCTTTCTGTAACTGTCTGAGCAAATCGTCAGCCACCACAATGTGATTCACGCGCACGCCGAGCCGCGTCAGGCGTGATGCCTGTGCCGCTAAGCGTGCCGTGACGCTCTGCCGAATACCGTCCTGAAGGGCGGGAGAGAGCGAAAACGCGGTCTCGTGTTCTTCATATCGCGCAGCAAGCTGCCCGTGAGCGGGCATCCGCAGGTGGAGGTCGTCCAGAATGATAAAAGCGCTCACCTCCCCGCGACGGCGCAAGGCGGCAAGCAGTGCATCGCACTCGCGATCGAGATCGTGGAAATCGCTGATAACCGCCACCCAACCGCCGGCTGGGATCAGCCCAATCGCATGACGTAAAATGGCAGAAAGCGACAAGGCTGAATGCGATTCGTGGGGATAGTTATCCGCGACGGCGTGGTTGTATTGAACGAGATCGTCCAGCAGCAGCGGCAAGTTCCCGCTGGGTGTCCGGCATTGACGCAACGCATAGTCGTGGTCGCCAAACACGGCGCTGCCCAGCCGGTCGCCATCGTGCCAGCTGCGCCAGCCAAGCAGCGCGGCAATGTTGGCTGCCGCGACGGATTTGGTCTGACCGCGTGTTGCAAAAAACATGTCCTGACGCTGATCGACCAGTAAAAATACCGGACGCTCTTTCTCTTCGTTGTACAGACGGATCCAGGGCGTGCGCATACGCGCCGTGGCCTGCCAGTCAATCAGGCGAACATCGTCACCGGGCTGGTAGCGACGCAAACTGTCGAAATTGAGCCCCCGCCCCTGTTGGCGTGAGAGTCGTTCACCCGCCAGCGCGCCGGGCGGTATTTGTCCTGGGGGGTTAGCAATCGCGCGCGCTTGCGCTGCAAGCTTGAGTAAGGCTTCGCGACTGACACGAACGGCGCTGCTCATTACGCCACCACGGCATCAAGCAGCATCCGAACGGCATCATCCGGCGTACAATTATCCGCGCTTGCCTGATAGCTCAGCATCAGCCGGTGGCGTAAGACGGCGGGTGCAATCATTTTAACATCGTCAGGCAGTACCGCGTCACGGCCTTCCAGCCAGGCCTGTGCACGCCCACAGCGCTCCAGCGCCAGGGTGCCGCGTGGACTGATACCGAAGGAGAGATACCCAGCCAGAGTATCGCTTACGCGCTGCGGATGACGGCTCAAATCCACGATATTCACAATGTAATTTTCGACGGTTGGCGCAACGTGAATCGCAGAGATAGCCTGCCAGCACTCGGCTATTTCCTGCTGGCTTAGCATGAGCGTTTCCGCCGCGGGGGCGTCGGCGGTGGCCGTCAACTGCTGGTACTTTTGCTGCTGCTCGGCACGCACCAGCTGCATCACTTTCCGTTCGTTCTCTTTGGAGGGATAGTCCACCAGTACTTTCATCAAAAATCGGTCCAGCTGCGCTTCTGGCAGCGGCCAGGTGCCCTCCTGGTCGACCGGGTTTTGCGTGGCAAGCACCATAAACACGCCGGGAAGCGGCCAGGTTTTACCGGCGACGGTGACGTGGCGCTCTTCCATCGCCTCCAGCAGGGCAGACTGCACGCGCGCAGAGGCGCGGTTGATCTCATCGGCGAGAATGATATTGCCGAACACCGGGCCCGGACGAAAACGGAACTGATCTTCTTCCCGGGTCGCGTTTTGCTGATAGATCTCACTGCCGGTAATGTCCGACGGCAGCAGGTCCGGGGTGAACTGGATGCGTCGGTAATCACCGTTAACGTGCCGCGCAAGCTCGCGCACCGCACGCGTTTTGGCAAGGCCAGGCAAACCTTCCAGCAGAACATGGCCGTCGCAGAGCAGGGCGATAATCAGCATCCGTACCAGCCCTTCCTGCCCAATAACCTGTTCGTTCATCCGTTGTTCTAGCTGCAATAACTTCTCACGAGCGATCATCGTTTGAGTCCTGAAAAATCACGTTTCACCAGGGTAGCGAGCCCGACCAGGATCGGCTCGGCGTAATTAAAGAAGGCTTTGATGCCCGGGCAGAGATAGTTGAGGCCCGGCTCACCGTCAGGGGCGCGAACGATGCGGTTTTTCGGGCATTCACCCCAGCACATATTCAGGTAAGGGCAGGCTTTGCAATATTTCGGCAGCGTGTCGCGTTTGCCCATACCAAAGGCCTGCTGGCGCTCTGAAAAGGCCAGGTGTGCCAGTTTGGTATTTTCGATGTTGCCAATCTGGTATTCCGGGTAAACGTAATGGTCGCACGAGAAAATATCGCCGTTCTTTTCGATCGCCAGCCCTTTACCGCAGAACTCTGAGTGCGTACAAATCTGTGCGGGCATCCCCAGCGTTTGAGCGACTGCCGTTTCGAACAGGTTGACCTGCACGCGGCCTAAATCGTTATTTATCCACTCCTCAAATACCGCTATCAAGAAGCGGCCCCAGTCATCCGGATCCACGGACCAGTCGGTCACAATGGAGTCCAGATCGCCGGGATGGGCGCGTCGGCTACCCGTTACCGGAATGGCGTCGTCGTGCCAGAACTGCGGGGCGGTTTGTTTAAAGTCCACCGGTTCCACGCACGGGTTGAACTGCACGTAGGTCGCACCCAGTTCGCGGGTGACAAAGCGATAAACGTCCAGCGGGAAGCGGGCGTTGGTGCGGTTCACGGTGACGAGGGCATTAAAAGGCACGCCATGGCGCTTAAGGGCGTCCACACCCGCCATGACTTTATCGAATGTCGGTTTGCCGCTACGCGTGACGCGGTAGCGGTCATGCAATTCCCGTGGACCGTCGATAGACAGACCCACCAGAAAACGATGTTCTTTGAGAAATTCAGCCCATTTATCGTTCAGCAGGACGCCATTTGTTTGTAAGTCGTTTTCGACGCGCTGACCGGGCTTCTGGTACTGCTTCTGAAACGTAACCACCTTCTGGAAGAACTCCAGCCCCATCAGGGTAGGCTCACCACCCTGCCAGGAGAAGACCACCTGATCGCCGTCCTGACCGTCAATGTACTGGCGAATGAAGTTTTCCAGCACCTCGTCACTCATGCCGGTATGGCGATCCTGATGCAGCAACTCTTCTTTGTGCAGATAAAAACAGTAGGAACAGTCGAGGTTACAGGTCGAGCCGGTTGGTTTGGCCATCACATGAAAACGGCGCTTATATTCAGGGCCTTTGCCGTTATATTTCTCGGCAGAGGGTAACGCTTTTACGGGTAATGTTGTGCTGTACTTCATAGCACCTCCCAGAGAAGAAATAACTGACGATGCGCTCAGGCTTTATAAGAAGGGGGCGGATTGCCTGCGCAATCCGCCGTACTTCCCGTATTACTTGTTAATACCTGAACCTTGCTCCAGCATGGCTGACGCATCGGAAATGGTGAACGAGCCTGGTTTTTGACGTGGCGGGAACTCTTTAAAGGTTGCCAGCATCTCTTTCGCGTATTTCTGCGCACCCCCCATCAGGAACAGGCGGTCGTAGAACCAGGAGTTATAGCCCATACCGTCGCTGCCTTTTTCCAGCGGGTCGATCTCCAGGTCGAAGATCATCGGTGTGCGAAGCTTGGTGAACGGATACTTCCACAGATCCAGACCGGTATGCTCCTGAATCATAAAGTGCGCTTTCCAGCGGCCGTAGCGCATGGCCAGCAGGTCACCGTCATCACTCCAGTAGAAGAACTCTTTACGCTGGTTATCGCCTTTACCCTGCAGGAAATCGAGCTGGTTATACCCGTCCAGATGTACCTTGTAGGTCATGGCGGAGGTTTTATACCCCTTCAACAGCTCCTGTTTGATGTTGGGATCGCCCGCGGCGGCGACAAGCGTTGGGAACCAGTCATAGCTGGCAAACATGCCGTCAACAATGGTGCCTGGCTTGATATGGCCCGGCCAGCGGATCATCGCCGGTACGCGGAAGCCGCCTTCCCAGCCGGTGTTCTTCTCACCGCGGAACGGGGTTTCGCCCGCATCTGGCCAGGTGGCCGTCATTGGGCCGTTATCGGTGGTGTAAATCAGGATGGTATTGTCTTCGATGCCCAGATCTTTAATTTTCTGCAGCACTTCACCAATCATCTTGTCGTGCTCAACCATCCCGTCGGCATACGTCCCCAGACCGGTCGCGCCAATGCTGCCGTCTTTCAGGTGGGTTTTGTTGTGCATACGCGTGGTGTTGAACCAGGTAAAGAACGGTTTCCCGGCTTTCACCTGACGTTCCATAAAGTCGTTGTTGGCCGCCAGCGTCTCTTCATCCACGGTGCCCATACGCTTCACGGTCAATGGACCGGTATCTTCAATCTTGCCGTCTGCGGTACTCTTGATTACGCCACGCGGCCCGAACTCTTTACGGAAGGCCGGATCTTTCGGGTAATCCGGGTTTTCAGGCTCTTCTTCGGCATTCAGGTGATACAGGTTGCCGAGGAACTCATCAAACCCGTGCGCGGTTGGCAGGAACTCGTCGCGGTCGCCGAGGTGGTTTTTACCAAACTGGCCCGTGGCATAACCCAGCTGCTTAAGCGCGCTGGCAATCGTAATATCTTCTTTTTGCAGGCCCTGCGGCGCACCCGGCATACCGACTTTACTCATCCCGGTACGGAATGGCATCTGACCCGTAATAAAAGCGGAACGGCCCGCAGTAGAGCTCTGCTCGGCGTAGTAGGAGGTGAATTTTGCCCCCTGAGCCGCGATGCTGTCGATGTTCGGGGTTTTATACCCCATGGTGCCCTGGTTATAGGTACTCAGGTTCCAGTAACCAATGTCATCACCGAAAATCACCACAATGTTAGGTTTTGAGGCATCTTGCTTAGGGGCATTTTCCGGTGCGGTAGTGGTCGCCGGTGCAGCATATACACTGGACGCAGCGCCTGCAGCCAATGTCAGCAGACTGGCAAGCATTGTCCTTTTAAATGGCACTCTCTTTTGCATGAGGGAAGCTCCGAGGGTTAGGAAGGCAAATTGAGTATAGACAGAGATGAAGTATTGCCATTTTTTCTGATGTAAATTAAA
>NZ_JASEWO010000109.1:0-16032 GCF_030024295.1 Pantoea sp. Pa-EAmG | reverse complement strand
GTAACGCGATTGCCAACTATGTTGGCCAGATCTATCTGACGCTGTCAGGTATTTTAGTAGTTCCCCTGTATATTCAGCATTTAGGTATGGAAGCTTACGGTCTCGTGGGCTTCTTTTCTATATTGCTGACCTGGCTGCAGCTGCTGGACGCGGGCGTTTCAACCACGCTGATGCGCGAGGCGGCACGCTACCGGGCAAATCAGGCAGAATTTGTCTGGTTTCCGGCGCTGTTTGCCACGCTGACTCGCTTCTTCCTGTTCTCCACCCTGGTGCTGGTGGTGCTCGGCTGGCTGGCGACGCCATGGATTGCCACGCACTGGCTGGATGCGCAGCACTTGCCCGCCAGTGATGTGGTGGTGGCCGTGGCGATCATGGTGATCACCGCCGCGATTCGCTGGCGTACCAGCCCGTATCGCAGCGTGATTGTCGGTTTTGAGCATCAGGTCTGGCTCAACGGCGTGAACCTGATCATTACCACGCTGCGGACTTTTGGCGCGGTACTGGTGATCCAGCTGTTCCCGAATCCGCTGCTGACCTTCTTTATCTGGCAATTGCTGGTCTCGATTGCCGAAGCCGCCTGCTGTATCTGGAAATCCTGTCAGCTGGTGCCCCGCGCAGCGCGCAAAGAGAAGCGCGACGATCTGAAAGGCGTGCTCAAACCCTTTATCCGCTTTGCGCTGAGCGCCGCCTTCTCCAGTGCCGTGTGGACCTTTATTTCGCAGATTGACCGGCTGGTGCTGTCAAAAACCCTGCCACTGAGTGAATACGGCTCGTTCACCGTGGTCGCCACGGCCGCGACCGGTATCCTGCTGCTGAGCAGTCCGATTATGCAGGCGATTGTGCCGCGCATGACCGGCATGAAAACCCGTCAGCAGGGCGATGCCGAATCGCTGAAGCTCTACCGCTATACCACCCAGGCGGTAGCAATTTTTATGGCCCCGCTCAGCATCACCATTGCCTGCTATGCCGGACCGCTACTGTGGGCGTGGACGCAGAAACCGCAAATTGTCGAAGAGATGGCGTTTGTGCTTAGCCTGTATGCGCTCGGCAGCGGCATCCAGGCGATCTGCGGCCTGCTGTATCACCTGCAATACGTCAACGGCAATCTGAAACTGCACATGCAGGGATTCACCTGTTTTGCCATCGTGCTGGTGCCGCTCAACATCTGGTGTGCCGTCCATTACGGGGCGCTGGGCACCGGCTGGCTGTGGCTGGGGCAGAATATCTTCTATTTAGTTGGCTGGGCGTGGCTGGTGCATCGCCGCTTTGCGCCGGGCATCCATTTCAGCTGGCTGACGCGCGACGTAGCGCTGATTTGGGCGGTGTCGGCACTGATTGCTTGGCTCAGCACGCTGTTGCCCATTGAGTGGAACCAGAATCGCTGGATCAACCTGCTGTGGCTGGGGCTGATCGGGGCCTTTAACCTTGGCGTGTGCTGTCTGTTACACAGCCTGGTGCTAAAACGCCTGCGCGCGCCGCTTGTTAACGCAGAGGAAAGAGGATGAGCATGACATCACGCCGCACGCCGACGGTTTCGGTAATTATCCCTAACTGGAACTGCGCGCCCTGGCTGCCGGAAACCCTGGGATCGCTGCTTCGCCAGTCATCGCCGCCGGAAGAGATCATCATTATTGATGATGGCTCGAGCGATGACAGCGTAGCCTGGCTGACGGCGTTTGCTGCGCAGCATCCGCAGGTGACGCTGCTGAGTGGCGGACGCGGCGGCGTCAGTGCCGCGCGCATGAAGGGGCTGGCCGCAGCCAGCGGCGATTTCGTCTATTTTATGGATGCCGACGACTTCGTCTCGACTGAACTGTTCGCCGATTTCCGCCGCGTGCAGGCCCGTCACCCGGAGATTGATCTGTTCTGCTTTGGCGCGAAAATGTTTTTCGACCTGCCAGCGCCGCAGCGCCATTATCAGACCATCCATCAGCGCCACGTCAGCGGCCTGCTGCCGGGCGGCAGCGCCACGCTGCGCACGCTGATTCAGCATCAGTCGGCGCATCGGGTGATCTGGAGCAGCATCATTTCGCGTCGCCTGATTGACCAGCTCGATCTGCAGTTTCTGCCGATCCAGAACCATGAAGACGCGCCTTTTATGTTCGCCCTCTACCTGCAGGCGCGGGCGCTGTACTGCACCAGCCAGAGCTACTACTACAAACGCTTTATGCTGAGTTCACTGTCGCAGAGCACGCGCGACTTCTCATGGGTGAAAAATTACTTTATCGCCCGCGCCGGCAGTGAGCAGTTCCTGCAGCAGCAGCAACTGCCGCACGATGAAGCGCTGCTGGATGATTATTACCAGACGGTGATGCACGGCTGCCTGACGCAAATCCGCAAAAATCACATGACGGTGCCCGCCGAGTGGCAGCCGCAGGTGAATCAGCTGGTGCGTAAAGTGTTACAGCACAACGCGCGACTGAAACTGCTGTGGTATTGCCCGGCGATTTACAGCGGCTTACAGGCCTGCCGCGATCGTCTGGGACGCTATTCCGCCCGACGCTGATACCGATCAAATTGTTGCATCCCAGAGTAATTTACTTTTGCGCCAGAGCACCTTACCATTCTGGCGCACAAATTCCCGTGCACCCGACTTTCACGAAGCTTCCGCCATTCAGGAGAGTGCATGCTATATCCTATCGTCCGGCCGGCGCTGTTTAAGCTCGATCCAGAGCGCGCGCACGAACTCACCTTTCAACAGTTACGCTTCATCAGCGGCACGCCGCTGGAAGGGCTGATTCGTCAGTCGCTGCCGTCACGCCCGGTGACCTGTATGGGGCTGACCTTTCCGAACGCGCTGGGTCTGGCTGCGGGGCTGGATAAGAACGCGGAGTGCATTGATGCCTTTGGCGCCATGGGCTTTGGCTTTGTCGAGGTGGGCACGGTGACGCCACGCGCACAGCCGGGCAATGACAAACCCCGTATGTTCCGGCTGGTGGCGGCGGAAGGTATCATCAACCGCATGGGGTTTAATAATCTCGGCGTCGATCACCTGGTTGAGAATGTGAAAAAGGCGCGCTTTAAAGGCGTGCTCGGCATCAATATTGGTAAAAATAAAGACACGCCGGTGGAGCAGGGCAAAGACGATTATCTCACCTGCATGGAAAAGGTGTATGCGCACGCCGGTTATATTGCCATCAATATTTCCTCACCGAATACCCCCGGATTACGTTCGCTGCAATATGGCGAAGCGCTGGACGATCTGCTGTCGGCGATTAAATTAAAACAGCGGGCGCTGCAGGAAAGCCATCTGAAATATGTGCCGGTGGCGGTGAAGATCGCGCCGGATCTTTCTGAAGAAGAATTGATCCAGGTTGCCGACAGTTTAGTGCGCCACGAAATAGACGGCGTGATCGCCACCAATACCACGCTCGATCGTTCGCTGGTGAGCGGGCTGAAATATGCCGACGAAGCGGGGGGATTAAGTGGCCGTCCGGTACAGTCGCGCAGTACCGAGGTGATTCGCCGTCTGGCGCAGGAGCTGCAGGGACGTCTGCCTATTATTGGCGTCGGTGGCATTGATTCGCTGGTCGCGGCACGGGAAAAAATGGCGGCTGGCGCAACGCTGGTGCAGATATACTCCGGCTTTATTTATAAAGGTCCAGGTTTAATTAAAGATATCGTGACCCATCTCTAAGACATTTCTCACTTTCCCTGGCCGGGGGGTTTATTTCTCCCTCCGGCTCGTTTATATTTTGTCCTGTTCGTACAATTTTCAGCTTTTTCCTTAAAGCAATATTTTAAATTTCAGCGCCGTTTAGCGCAGCGTAAATCCACAGGGCACCCCATGAAAATCAAACCCGATGACAACTGGCGTTGGTATTTTGACGCAGAGCATGACCGGATGATGCTGGATCTGGCCGATGGAATGTTATTTCGCTCGCGCTTCTCGCGCAAAATGCTGACGCCCGATGCCTTTAATGACAGCGGTTTTTGCGTTGATGACGCTGCGCTTTATTTTACTTTTGAAGAGCGCTGTCGCCAGAGCGGTTTAAAAAGCGATCAGCGCGCCGAGCTGGTGCTGAATGCGCTGGTGGCCAGCCGTTTCCTTAAGCCGCTGATGCCGAAAAGCTGGCACTTCACCAGCCATGCGCACAGCTGGCAGCCCGTCGCGGGCGATATGGTGGCGGTAACGCTGGCCGACAGCGGCGAACAGGCGCAGCTGCTGGTGGTCGAGAGCGGCGAGAATGCCGCGCTCTGTCTGCTGGCGCAGAGTGCGCTGACGGTGGCGGGCAAAGGGATGCAGCTCGGCGATGCCATCAAGATCATGAACGATCGCCTGCAGCCACAGTTGCAGGAGAGCAGCGCGCCCTTCGCCCGCGCGGTGTAGCACTTACGCCAGTTCGATATCTCCGTTCGGAATACAGCTGCAGCTGAGAATGGTGCCGTCACCGCGTACCGCGCTCTGCTTCAGCGCCTTCACGTCACCCGACACCAGCGTCATTTTGCAGCTGCCGCAGATTCCGGCCCGACACGAATAGGGAATGCGAAAGCCCTGCATCTCCAGCTGTTCCAGTAATACCTGCTGATTATCGCCGGCAAACTGCTGACCCTGATAGCCAATGGTCACGGCGGCCGGCGCGCTGCTGGCCGCCTGCAGCGTTTCCACCACCTCACCGGCACCGTAAGCGCGCGGCGTCTGCCGTTCCAGCACTTCAACCGTATCGCCGACGCGCACGATACCGCTGTTAAGCGCAATCAGATTCAGGCCGAAATCGATATCACCGCTGCCGTCCTGGGCGCTGCGGAAACGCTGCAGCGTGGCAAGCGGTTCGCCCTGCGGATGTTTGCGGCCGCTTTCGATGCCGATGGTGGTAAACACGCAGCGGCTGCACGGCTTCGGCATCTCGAAGGTGATCTCGCCGATCTTAATACGTTTCCAGCTGTCCTCGTCCCAGGCGCTGGCGCCGCTGACGATCAGATTGGGGCGGAACTGCTCCAGCCGCACGCTGGCCGGACAGCGCTGCTGCAGATCCTGCAGCGACGCCATGTTGACCAGCAGGTAAGGGAAACCGTCAGCGAACCCCAGCGGGACCTGGTCGAAGCGTTTTACCCGGCGTGACGGCTCAGTGCCAACCCAGCGCAGCTGCACCGGGCGCGGGAAAAAGCCGCTCAGCCACTGGTTAATGGTGTCAGGCGCAATACGGGCGGTGAACTGGTTGCCCCACACTTCGGTCGGTGCCGGCTGGGTGCTGAAATCGCTGAAGCGGATCAGCGCCTGGCTGCCGTCCGGCGCGGTGATGAATAGCCCGTCGGGCAGCAGGGCGGGCGTGAAACGCACCATCTCCGGAAACTGGCGGGCGGTAATAAAGGTCCCGTCCGCTTCGGTCACCATAAAGATGCGATCGAAGGCCAGACCGCTTTCCAGCACCTGCGCGTGTGACAGCTGCAAACCACGCATCGATTTAACCGGGTGAATATACAGGCGAGACAGGGTAATCATCACAACTCCGTACAGACAAAAAGAAGCTAACTTTATGACATAGGACGCTGATTCGCTATAATGCGCAACAATTTTAGCAAGAGTAAAAAGTGACGATATGAATTCTCTGTTTGCCAGTACGGCGCGTGGGCTCGAAGAGCTGTTAAAAACTGAGCTGGACGCGCTGGGTGCGCAGGATTTGCAGGTGGTGCAGGGCGGCGTCCACTTCCGAGCCGACGACCGCGTAATGTACCAAAGCCTGCTGTGGAGCCGTCTGGCTTCACGTATTTTGCTGCCGCTGGGAGAATTCGGCGTCTGGAGCGATCTCGATCTCTACGTCGGCGCGCAAAGCATCCCGTGGAGCGAGCTGTTTGACAGCAACACCACGTTCGCCATCCACTTCAGCGGCACCAATGAGGTGATTCGCAACAGTCAGTTTGGTGCGCTGCGCATCAAAGATGCGATTGTCGATAGCTTTACCCGGCAGAATCTGGAGCGTCCGAGTGTCGATCGCGAGCAGCCGGGCATCCGCATCAACGCGTGGCTGAACAAAGATCGCGTTAGCATCGCGCTGGATCTGAGCGGCACTGCACTGCACCAGCGCGGCTATCGTCAGCAAACCGGCCAGGCACCGCTGAAAGAGAACCTGGCGGCAGCGATTGTGATGCGCTCCGGCTGGCAGAACGGCACGCCGCTGGTCGATCCGATGTGCGGCTCCGGTACGCTGCTGATTGAAGCGGCGCTGATCGCCTGCGATCGCGCGCCAGGCCTGCTGCGTTCGCACTGGGGCTTCAGCCGCTGGAAACGCCACAACAATGCACTGTGGCAGGAAGTGCGCAGCGACGCGCTGCAGCGTGCGCGCGCCGGCACGGCCGCCACCACGTCACGCTTCTTTGGCTATGATAATGATGGTCGCGTGCTGGAATGGGCACGTGCCAACGCACGCCGCGCCGGCGTGTTTGATCTGTTCACCTTTGCGCAGCAGGATGTGCTGCAGCTGAAAAATCCGCTGGCGGGCGAAGCGATGCGCGGTACGGTGCTGAGTAACCCGCCGTACGGTGAGCGTCTGGAGAGCGAGCCGGCGCTGATTGCGCTGCACAGCCAGCTGGGCCGCATCATGAAACAGCAGTTTGGCGGCTGGAATTTGTCGCTGTTCAGCGCCTCACCCGAGCTGCTCAGCTGCCTGCAGCTGCGCGCCGATCGCCAGTTTAAAGCGAAAAACGGTCCGCTGGAGTGCGTACAGAAGAACTACCAGCTGGCGGCGAACAGCGCCGAAGGCGGCGCACAGATTGCCGAAGACTTTGCTAACCGCCTGCGTAAGAACAGCAAAAAACTGGACAAGTGGGCGCGCCAGTCGAATATTGACTGCTACCGCCTGTATGACGCCGATCTGCCGGAGTATAACGTGGCGGTCGATCGCTACGCCGACTGGGTGGTGGTTCAGGAGTACGCGCCGCCGAAAACCGTGGATGCGACCAAAGCGCGCCAGCGCCTGTTTGACGTGATCGGTGCCACGCTGAGCGTACTGGAGATACCGGCCAATCGCCTGGTGCTGAAAACCCGCGAACGTCAGAAGGGCAAAAACCAGTACCAGAAGCTGAGCGAGAAGGGCGAATTCTTTGAAGTGCAGGAGTTTAACGCGCGGCTGCTGGTGAACCTGACGGATTATCTCGATACCGGCCTGTTCCTCGACCACCGTATCGCGCGCCAGATGCTGGGCCAGATGAGCCAGGGGAAAGATTTCCTTAACCTGTTCTCCTATACCGGTAGCGCCAGCGTGCATGCCGGGCTGGGCGGCGCCAAATCCACCACCACGGTCGATATGTCGCGCACCTATCTGGAGTGGGCCGAACGTAACCTGCGCCTGAACGGATTAACCGGGCGCCAGCATCGCCTGATGCAGGCGGACTGCCTGAGCTGGCTGCGCGAAAGCGATGAGCAGTTCGATCTGATCTTTATCGATCCGCCGACCTTCTCCAACTCCAAACGCATGGAAGATGACTTCGATGTGCAGCGCGACCACCTGATGCTGCTGCAGAACCTGAAGCGCATGCTGCGTCGCGGCGGCACCATTATGTTCTCCAATAACAAGCGCGGCTTCAAAATGGATCTGGACGGCTTGCAGCGTCTGGGTCTGCAGGCGCAGGAAATTACGCAAAAAACGCTGTCGCAGGACTTTGCGCGCAACCGTCAAATTCACAACTGCTGGCTGGTAAGCCACGCCGGTAAGGAATAAGTTTTATGTCACTGATCAGTATCCATGGCGCTTACCTGTCGTTCAGCGATGCGCCGCTGTTGGATAACACCGAACTGCATATCGAAGAGGGCGAGCGCGTCTGTCTGGTTGGGCGCAACGGCGCCGGTAAATCGACGCTGATGAAAATCATCAACGGCGAACAGCCGCTGGATGACGGCCGCATTATTTATGAGCAGGATTTGGTGGTTGCGCGGCTGCAACAGGATCCGCCACGCAATATCACCGGTTCGGTGTATGACTTCGTTGCTGAAGGCGTGGCCGAACAGGCTGAGCACCT
Source organism: Pantoea sp. Pa-EAmG (assembly GCF_030024295.1). Taxonomy (NCBI): domain Bacteria; kingdom Pseudomonadati; phylum Pseudomonadota; class Gammaproteobacteria; order Enterobacterales; family Erwiniaceae; genus Pantoea; species Pantoea sp. Pa-EAmG. The sequence continues at coordinate 8,076 of NZ_JASEWO010000109.1, read as the reverse complement.
CAAGGCCTACCACGCCATATCGCACCTGGTGATGGAAGATCCGAGCGAGAAAAACCTCAACGAAATGGGACGACTGCAGACGATTCTCGACCATCACAACCTGTGGCAGCTCGACAGCCGCATCAACGATGTGCTGCAGCAAATCGGGCTGCAGCCGGACACCGAGCTGTCGTCACTCTCCGGTGGCTGGCTGCGTAAAGCCGCGCTGGGCCGAGCGCTGGTCAGTAACCCGCGCGTGCTGATGCTCGACGAACCGACTAACCACCTCGATATTGAAACCATCGACTGGCTGGAAAGCTTCCTGAAAACCTTCAACGGCAGCATCGTGTTTATTTCGCACGACCGCTCGTTTATCCGCAATATGGCGACGCGCATCGTCGACCTCGATCGCGGCAAGCTGGTGTCATGGCCGGGCGATTACGATCAGTTCCTGCTCGGCAAAGAGGAAGCGCTGCGCGTTGAGGAAATGCAAAACGCCGAATTCGACCGCAAGCTGGCGCAGGAAGAAGTATGGATTCGCCAGGGCATCAAAGCGCGTCGCACCCGTAACGAAGGCCGCGTGCGCGCGCTGAAAGCGCTGCGTCGTGAACGCTCCGAACGACGTGACGTGATGGGCAAAGCCAATATGCAGGTCGGTGAAGCGGCGCGTTCCGGCAAAATCGTCTTTGAGCTGGAAAACGTGGATTACGGCGTTGACGGCAAAACGCTGGTGAAGGATTTCTCCACCCAGGTGCAGCGCGGCGACAAAATCGCCCTGATTGGCCCGAACGGCTGCGGTAAAACCACGCTGCTGCGCCTGATGCTCGGCCAGCTGAAGGCGGGTGCCGGTCGCGTGCACTGCGGCACCAAACTGGAAATCGCCTACTTCGATCAGCACCGCGCGGAGCTCGATCCGGATAAAACCGTGATGGATAACCTGGCGGAAGGCAAACAGGAAGTGATGGTCAACGGCAAGCCGCGCCACGTGCTGGGCTATCTGCAGGACTTCCTGTTCCACCCGAAACGCGCCATGACGCCGGTGCGTGCGCTGTCCGGCGGCGAGCGTAACCGCCTGCTGCTGGCGCGTCTGTTCCTCAAGCCCAGCAACCTGCTGATCCTTGACGAACCGACCAACGACCTCGACGTCGAAACGCTCGAGCTGCTGGAAGAGCTGGTGGATGGCTATCAGGGCACCGTACTGCTGGTGAGCCACGATCGTCAGTTTGTGGATAACACCGTGACCGAATGCTGGATCTTTGAAGGCAACGGCGAGATCGGTACCTTCGTCGGTGGCTACCATGATGCGCAGCAGCAGCGCGCCGCCTACAAACAGACCAAAGCCGTACCGGTCAAAAGCGCAGTGGCTAAACCGGCAGAAAAAGCCGACGCCCCCAAACGCAGCGCAGGCAAGCTAAGCTATAACCTGACGCGTGAACTGGAACAGCTGCCGCAAAAGCTGGAGCAGCTGGAGACGCGTATCGGTGAGCTGCAGGCGCAGATGAGTCATCCGGACTTCTTCAGCCAGCCGCACGACAAAACGCAGCCGGTGCTGGATGCGCTGGCGCAGGCGGAGCAGGAGCTGGAAACCACCTTTGAACGGTGGGAAGAGCTGGAAGCGCTGAAAAACGGCGCATAACGCAGAGGGAGTCAGCATGTGTGCCACGCATCAGACGCAGCACTGGATGCTCTGTCCGCAGTGTGATTTAACCGTAAAACTGCCCGCCGTACCGGTGGGCAGCCGTGCGCGCTGTCCGCGCTGTCACACCACGCTGGTGGCTAACTGGCACGAACCGCGTAAACGTCCTACCGGCTATGCGCTGGCGGCGCTGTTTATGCTGCTGCTGGCCAATCTGTTTCCGTTTATCAGCATGCATGTGGCCGGTCTCAGCAGCCAGATCTCGCTGATGGCCATTCCGCAGGTGATGGATCGCGAGGATTATCGCAGCCTCGCCACGCTGTTCCTGCTGTTTGTGCAGGGCATTCCGGCTTTCTGCATGATCGCCATTCTGCTGCTGGTGAATCCGGTGCGCCTGCCGCACAGCCTGCGACTCGGGCTGGCACGTATTCTGTTTCAATTGCGCAGCTGGGGTATGGCCGAAATTTTCATGGCCGGCGTGCTGGTCAGCTTCGTCAAACTGATGGCGTACGGTGAAATTGGCCTTGGCAGCAGCTTCTGGCCGTGGTGCCTGTTTTGTCTGCTGCAGCTGCGTGCGTTTCAGTGCGTCGATCGCCGCTGGGTCTGGCAGCGCATCGATCCGCTGCCGCCGCTGGCGCAAACGCCGCAGGCGGGCATCAGCGGACTGAAGCAGGGGTTGCGCAGCTGTCCGTGCTGCACCGCGATTCTGCCGGCTGCTGAGAAAACCTGTCCGCGCTGCGGCGTGAGCGCTGCGCCGCGCAGGCAGCACAGCCTGCAGTGGACGCTGGCGCTGCTGATCACCTCGGTGATGCTGTATATCCCGTCGAATATTATGCCGATCATGGTGACCGAAACGCTCGGCTCGCAGTATCCGTCCAACATTATGGCCGGCGTCATTTTGCTGTGGAGCGATGGCTCCTGGCCGGTCGCGCTGGTGATTTTTATCGCCAGTATTATGGTGCCTTCGCTGAAGATGGTGGCGATTGGCTGGCTGTGCTGGCACGCCAGCGGCCGCGGCCGGCGCGACAGCGAGAAGATGCACCTGATTTATGAGGTGGTGGAGTTTGTTGGCCGCTGGTCAATGATTGATGTGTTTGTGATCGCTGTGCTTTCTGCGCTGGTGCGCATGGGCCAGCTGATGAGTGTTTACCCTGCGCCAGGCGCGCTATTGTTTGCGCTGGTGGTGATCCTGACTATGTTCGCTGCCATGACGTTTGATCCGCGCCTGATTTGGGATCGCCTACAGGAAACTGAACGTAAGGAGCCGCGTCTTGACGGACAACCAACACGGCATTGCTAACGTCGACCAGATTAAACGCTGGTCGCCGGTGTGGATCGTACCTATCGTCACGCTGTTAATCGGCGGATGGATTCTGTTTTATCACTTCAGCCATCAGGGACCGCAGGTCACGCTGATCACCGAAAACGCCGAAGGCATTGTTGCCGGTAAAACCACCATTAAAAGCCGCAGCGTCGACGTGGGCACCGTCGAAAGCGCGGTGCTGACGGACGATCTGCACCATGTGGAGATCACCGCGCGCCTGAATGCCGGCATGGAAAAACTGCTGCATAAAGACAGCGTGTTTTGGGTGGTGAAGCCGCAGATTGGCCGGGAAGGGGTGACGGGCCTCGGTACGCTGCTCTCCGGCGCCTACATTGAACTGCAGCCCGGCGCCAAAGGGGATAAGCCAGAGCACTATCAGCTGCTCGATGCGCCGCCGCTGGCCCCGCCGGATGCCAAAGGTATTCGCGTCATCCTCGACAGCAAAAAAGCCGGCCAGCTTAATCCGGGCGATCCGGTGCTGTTCCGCGGCTATCGCGTCGGTACGGTGGAAACAAGCACCTTTGATACCGACAAGCGCATGATGACCTATCAGCTGTTCATCGCCGCGCCTTACGATCGCCTGATTACCACCAATGTGCGCTTCTGGAAAGACAGCGGCATTGCGGTGGATATGTCCGCTTCCGGCATGCGCGTCGAAATGGGCTCGCTGACGACCCTGTTTAGCGGTGGTGTGAGCTTTGACGTGCCGGACGGCTGGGAACTCGGCGAGCTGGCCAAAAATCAGGACGACTACCATCTGTATGACGACCAGCGCAGCATTCAGGATTCGCTGTACACCAAACACACTGATTTCCTGATGTTCTTCAGCGACTCGATTCGTGGTCTGCAGGTCGGCGCTCCGGTAGAGTTCCGCGGCATTCGTCTTGGTACCGTGGCTCAGGTGCCTTACATGATCCCGGGCGTGAATCAGGCGCTGAACACTGATTACCGCGTGCCGGTGCTGATCCGCATCGAGCCGGACCGCTTTATCAGCCGTCTGGGTGGCGACTTCAATCTTGAACAGCATCTGCAGGATGGTAAGAAACGCGGCCTGCGCGCCACGCTGAAAACCGGCAACCTGCTGTCCGGTGCGCTGTTTGTCGATCTCGACTTCTATGACAATGCACCGGCTTACAAAGGACCGAACGAAGTGGCGGGGCTGGAAGTGATTCCGACCGTAAGCGGCGGTCTGAGCCAGATTCAGCAGAAACTGATGGCGGCGCTGGATAAGATCAACGCGCTGCCGCTTAACCCGATGATCAACCAGGCCACCGGCACGCTGAAAGAGAGCCAGCGCACCCTGCAGCAGCTGCAGAAAACGCTGGATAACCTCAATCAGATCACCGCCAACCCGGCGATGAAAACGCTGCCGGCCGATATGCAGCAAACCCTGCGCGAGCTTAATCGCAGCATGAAGGGGCTGCAGCCGGGATCGCCAGCGTATAACAAACTGGTGGGCGATATGCAGCGCCTTGACCAGGTGCTGCGCGAATTGCAGCCGGTGCTGAAAACGCTCAACAGTAAGAGCAACGCGCTGGTATTTGAAGCCAAACCGGGTCAGGATCCGCAGCCAAAGAGGGCGAAACAGTGAAAAAAGGGCTGATTATCGGTGCTGTGCTGCTGCTGGCGGGCTGTAGCAGCACCATCGACACCACTTATTACCAGCTGCCTGCGGGCAGCAATATGGCGCGCGTCAGCAGTGACGCCTCCGCCAGCCAGCCGATGATTTGGGTTGAACAGGTGAGCGTGCCGGATTATCTCGCCGGCAACGGGTTGGTTTATCAAACCAGCGACGTGAAGTACGTGATTGCCGCCAATAATCTGTGGGCCAGTCCGCTCGACCAGCAGCTGCAGCAGACACTGGTGAGTAACCTCGGCCAGGCGTTGCCCGGCCGGCTGGTGGCCAGTCAGCCGCTGGGTGACACGCACGATACGCTCAGCGTGCACGTCACCGGCTTCCATGGCCGCTATGACGGCAAGGTGGTCGTAAGCGGTGAATGGCTGTTACAACATCAAGGCCGGCTTATCAAACATGGCTTTAATCTGACGCTGCCGCAGACCGAAGATGGCTACGATGCGCTGGTGCGCACGCTGGCGCTCGGCTGGCAGCAAACGGCACAGCAAATCGCTAACAGCGTGGTGACGCTAAATTAGGATTTGTTCGATGCTTATGCTAAGTCCCTGATTTGCCGTTATGTGACGGCGCGCAAATCAGGGACTTTTTTATTGCGGAATCAGCCAGATATGGCGGTAGCACTGAGGGATTTGTGTCGATTTCACGGCAAATTGATGACATTGGCGTGAATTTTGCGCATTGACCTTTCACCCACCACAGGTTAGAACATTACTGTGGTTGAACATTAATTCACCACTCTTTCTTTCCACCAGATTCCACCAGACCTGAAATGAGGGAAACGAGGTATGAAGAGACAGAAGAGAGACCGCCTGGAACGAGCACATTCACGAGGCTATCAGGCAGGCATTACCGGCCGCTCAAAAGAGATATGCCCTTATCAAATGATCGATGCCCGGTCTCACTGGTTGGGAGGTTGGCGACAAGCCATGGAGGACAGGTCGGCGGTGGCTTAGGCACCGTCGGATGTCTGTAAACAGGAAAAAAACCTCCGCTGCGTGCGGAGGTTTTTGTTGGCGGGTCAGAACGCTGAAGTGTCTTTAAACAGGCCCACTTTCAGGTCAGTCGCGGTGTAAATCAGGTTACCGTCGACGAACACTTCGCCATCGGCCACGCCCATCACCAGCTTGCGGTTGATGACGCGTTTGAAGTGAATTTTGTAAGTAACCAGCTTCGCCGTCGGCAGAACCTGGCCGGTGAATTTCACTTCACCCACACCCAGCGCACGGCCTTTACCTTCCGCACCCAGCCAGCCGAGATAGAAGCCAACCAGCTGCCACATAGCATCCAGACCCAGACAGCCTGGCATCACCGGATCGCCTTTAAAGTGACAATCAAAGAACCACAGGTCAGGGCGGATATCCAGTTCGGCTTCCACATAACCTTTATCAAATTTGCCGCCGTCTTCGGTCATTTTGACCACGCGGTCCATCATCAACATGTTGTCAGACGGAAGCGGTGGGCCATTCTCGCCAAACAGTTCGCCGCGACCAGAGGCAATCAGGTCTTCTTTGCTATAGGATTCGCGTTTATCTACCATGTTCTCAATATGCCTTCTTTTAGTGAAGCCCGAATATTAGCGAACAGTTGTACGCTGGGCAATGTAATCAGCTGTGGTTGAACCAGTTGAGCCAGCGTAATGGCCAGGGCCGCGGTCGGTTTTCCTGCTGATTGAGCTGAGTAATTCGCTCCTGAATGGTGCTCAGCAGCGAGTCGCCGCTTTCGCTCTGCCAGGCAATACCGGTTAACAGCGGCAGCGCTTCGTCAACGCGCTCAATCGCCCAGATATGGAACTGGCCCTGCTGTACCGCTTCTACCACGTCGTCGCTGAGGCTGAGATGGCGCACGTTGCTGGCAGGCAGAATGACGCCCTGTTTTCCGGTCAGTTCACGCGACTGGCAGATATGGAAGAAGCCTTCGATTTTCTCATTCAGACCACCCACCGGCTGCACGTTACCAAACTGGTCCACCGAACCGGTAACGGCAATCTGCTGGTTCAGCGGCTGGTTTGCCAGCGCGCTGATCAGCACACACAGCTCGGCCAGCGAGGCGCTGTCACCGTCGACTTCGGAGTAGGACTGCTCAAACACCAGCGATGCCGAGAAGGGCAGCTGCTGTTCCAGCTCCAGCTCGGAAATCAGATACGCCTGCATGATCATCATGCCTTTGGCGTGGATGTTGCCGCCAAGCTCCGCTTTGCGCTCCACGTCGGTAAACTCGCCATCGCCCGGATGCACAACACAGGTGATGCGTGACGGCTCGCCCCACGGACGTGGATGGCCAGGGAATTCAATCACCGACAGGCCGTTGATCTGACCGACCACTTCGCCTTCCGTTTCGATCATGATCTGATTCAGCAGGATCTCATCGCGCATCCGGTCGGCGAGGAAACTTTCGCGCCACTGGCGTGCTTCCAGCGCCTCTTTCAGCGCCTCGCCATTCAGTGTCTCACCGTGCAGCGCGGCTTCCTGCAGCTGACGGCGCAGCCAGCGCGGGCACAGCGGCAGCGTGTCCTGATCGCCGGTCAGACGCACCGCTTCTTGGATCAGCAGCGGCCAGAAATCAGCTTCGGGTGGCGTCAGACCGGCCAGCTCCGCCTGACATAGCGTCCAGCGGCACCAGTTGGCCATATCCTCCTCATCAACCAGCTGGAGATTCTCTTCGAACTCGCTGTAAAGCGCCATTTCGTGCACTTCAACGTCCAGTTCCTGGAAGCTGGCCAGCGCCTCGCGATCGCCGCATAAAATCAGACGCAGCTGCAGCGGCAGCGGGGGAATGGTGACCGGCAACGGGCGGCGCTCGTCCGGTGAATACCAGTCAAAGCGGCCCAGCTCAATCACTTTGCGCAGGCGCAACCACAGCAGCGGCTGCGCCAGCAGGGTATTGATCGACAGAATCAGCGTGCCACCGTTAGCCTGATGCAGCAGACCGGGCTCCAGCTGTACGCGATCTTTATACTGACGCACGCAGCCAAACAGCTGCTCGGACTCAATCCAGTCGGCGTAATGCACGCCGCCGGTGCTGGTGAAGGGACGGCTGGCATCGACAGGCGGTTGCAGGCTGACGTTGTCGCCCATCACATGGTAATCACCGCCGTACAGCGCGTCCTCGTCAGGCTGAAAGCGCTGCGCCGCCTCGGCAATCCACGCCAGATAATCACTGTTTTCCTGGCTGCGTAATAGCAGCAGCGGAAAGCCCAGCGTTTGATGATGTAAATGCGCCAGCGCATTCAGCAGACGCGGCTGAACCGCGGCAAGCGTATCGCTATCTTCCAGAGAGACGGTTGAGAAAAGTGATTGGTAGCGTGAGCTATCCGGCTGCAGGGCTTGCCACGTAAGTTGAGTGCTGGTCAAAATATTCGCATTAGTCTGGTTCAGGAAAAGCGCGATTATACAGGATTCAACCCGGTTAAGCACGGCGCACTTCCGGCCTGAACTGTGATGGCCGCAACATGTTTTTCCTTGCTGCATCCGGGAAAAAAGCTGTTATTCTTAGTTTGTTACG
>NZ_JASEWO010000108.1:0-16034 GCF_030024295.1 Pantoea sp. Pa-EAmG | reverse complement strand
ATAAAAATGGCATCAATACTAAAATTTACGCTTATCCTGGAATGGAGTTAAACCTGTGAACATAAATATAAGAACAGCCAAGGCAGCTGATGTCGATGCCATTTTTTATGTCCGAACCTCAGTTACCGAGAATCACTTGAGTCGTGAGGAAATGCGGCGAATCGGGGTTACCGAAAACGTAGTCGCTGATTTGATAGAGAAGAGTCACTGTGCATGGGTTGAGACTGATGACGAGAAAATTATTGGTTTCTCTATGATTTTACCTGATGAAGCCTGCCTTTTTGCTGCCTTTGTTCTGCCGGAGTACGAAGGCAGGGGTATAGGCCGCAGGCTTGTTGAACTCGCGGAAAAGGAATTATTCAGGCATCATGAGATTGCGTGGCTTGAAACTGACAAAAAAAGTCGTGCAGCAAAATTTTATATACATCTCGGCTGGGCCAATAAAATTGACATCAATGACACTGATATCAGGTTAGAGAAACATCGCTGAGTTGAATCCTCAGCAATATTCATTGATGTCGGCTCCTGGCACAAAGCGCGCTGTCTGGTCAGGTTAGAAACCATTTTGCCCGGTCAATGCTGACATATAAGCATCACCCCAAAGCCGACATTCCAGGCTGGACTTGTCTACTTCAAGGCAGAGATCGACATCCGCGGCGAATCCACGTTGCATCAACTCTATAGCAGACGAACACTCCCGTAGAAGCACCAGGTTTTGCTTCTGGTAATGCTGCCAGACAGCCACCGCAGCCTCTGCTTCTGGTGAGCAATTTTGCCGCCCCATTGCAGCGATAATTCCGCCAGCAGCTACGTAATCCTCAATACTGGGCCGAAGGCTACCATCAGGCCAGCGTTCTCCCGCAGGGATCACCAGAACACGCCCGAAGGAACGGCAGGCATTCGCGGTCGCAGACATGTTTCTGAAACAACCGCTAAAAACTGCTATTCCTGCATCCCTTGCTCTGAACGAAACGTCTGAACCGTTAGGCGATGGGAGGACCAGTTTTTCACCCTCGCTGATGTTTCTTAGCGAAGCCGGCGACAGACTGTAACCTTCACCGCTGAATCGCCTGTCCGGACTCGCTGTGCTGGCACCAATTTTCATACCATATTCAATAGCGGAAGCATCTTTCCAGGGGTACGGATAGACACAGGCACCATTATTAACAGCCATACTGACACAGGTTGAGAACGACATAACGTCAACAATGACAGCGCAGTCGACTTCACCGGCAAGATGCTCTACCGCAAGCCGGCCCCACTCAAGACGAACCGCAAATTTTCCCTGACTGAACCATTGCACGAGGCATTCTCCGTTATTCCCACGCCCTGTTTTGCATCACCACCCGGTATCCGTCGGGATCGACGAAGGTTTTCCCATTGACATCCCAGTAAGGATTAAAAGAATTCGTCCGTTTAAAACCCGCTTCAATCATGGTTGCACATGCCAGCTTCCATGCATTTTCATCCGGATAATAGAGGACGAGGAGATCGTCTTCGGTTGGCGAGGGTTTAACGGGATGTCCCGGGCAGCAGGTGAATTCGAGGTGCCAGTCGAGGCCTTCTCGCCCCAGCATCACACCATTGAAACCGTCGTGATCGTGGAATTCGGCAATTTTTTGCAGCCCCAGTCCCTGACTAAACATCAGAACCGATCGTTCAAGCTGGGCGACGGGTCTGGCAATGCGCATGTGCGTAAACATCTGGCTTCCCTCCTGAAATCGCTATTTCCGCGTGTTATTAGCACCATGGAGTTTACACGTGTTCGGGCTGGTCATTTGTCGATGAGAGCCTGTGAAACCTGCCTGCCGCATCATAAACGTCTGGCTAAGTACCGCGTCGGTATAACCGGAGCAGCGGCATCCGTTATTCAGGTTTCCCGATCGGCGCACTGCGCAGCGGGCGACAAATCACGGTCATGGCAACGGCGCTGCACAGGGGAAACAGCGCCAGCAGTAGCCAGGGATAAACAGCCTGCGTTGAAGGGACAAGCGCGTTGTCCAGCAGTGGTCCAGACATTAAATTTCCGGCCAGCACCGCGAAGCCGCCGGCGGTGGCAAGGGCGCCGTAATGTGCACCCAGCGTCGCGGGGTCGGCAAACCGGGGAATCAAATCCTTGGCCGACGGCACCAGCAGCATCTGGCCGAATGTCAAAAACGTCACCAGACACACCGCAGGGATCAATCGCAGCCAGCCGTCAGGCGGCGTGGTTGACGCGAACAGGGCCACGCTGGCAAACGCGGCGGAGAGCAGCAAAAAACCCACCGGTAAAACTTTTACCGTCCCCACACGTCGTGCAAAGCGCGCCAGCGGCAGCTGAAAAGCGATGATCAACACCGAGGCCAGCATAAAGAGCGGGCCGAGATCTTTCTCGCTGCCGCCTGCTCGCCGAATCTCCACTGGCAACGCCAGATACAGCTGGTTGTAGCTCAAAAGCCACGAGCTGTAAGCCACGATGAAAGCGACAAAGCGCGGCTGGCGGAAGGTCATCCACCAGGGGACAATTTTCAGCACCTGTTTGCTGTTACCTGTAGCAGGGAGAAAAAAGTACAGCACAATCAGCGCGATGACAAAGACCGCTGCCCCTGCCAGCGCCACCTGGCGGAAACCGAATCCGGTCAGCAGTGCGCCAGCCACCGGGCCCAGTACGGCACCGAGTTCGCCACACACCGCAAACAGCGCAAACCACTCCGCGCGGCCGCGCTTGCCTTTGGCCTCGCTTTGCGTTCCCGCTTTGGCCAGCAGCGCTTCAATTGACGGAGAAAACAGCGCACCGCCGATGCCCGTCAGACAGGCACCCAGAATGATCGGCCACAGCGATTGCCCCAGTGCCAGCAACAGATAACCCGCAATCCGGACCAGACAGCCACACAGGATAATGATCTTTGCGCCGTAACGGTCAGAGAGCGCACCGCCCAGCAGAAACATCCCCTGCTGGGAGAACGTGCGTAATCCCAGAATCAGCCCGATAACGCCGCCGGAGAGCAACATATCATCGCGTAAGAATATCGCCAGAAAGGGAACGACCGCGTAAAAGCCAATGTTGAAAACAAACTGGCTGCCCAGCAAAACGCCCGGGCGCAGGGTAGAGACAGGACGCAGCGAGAACGGAAGCATGCTACCTGACCCTAAAGAATGAAATGAATGTGCTTCTTGCCATGAAAGCGGGAGATCTCAATTTTGGTTTTCACCCGGAATACCTGCCAAAGCAGCGCCTCGGTCAGGATATCCTGCGGCGTGCCGGTTGCGATGATTTGACCGTTCTGCATCACGATCAGCGAATCACAGAACATCGATGCGTGGTTGAGATCGTGAATGGCGACAATGCTGGTAACCGGTAACTCGCTGATCAGCTGCATTAATTGCATCTGGTGGTGGATATCCAGATGGTTGGTCGGTTCGTCCAGCAGAATTTCGCTCGGCGTTTGTGCCAGTGCGCGGGCAATGTGCACACGCTGACGTTCGCCGCCGGAGAGACTCAGCCATCCCTGCTCACTTTTCTCCAGCATGTCCACGCGCTGCAGGGCGGCCGTCACGGTTTCGTCATCGTGCGCGCTCCAGTTGGAGAATGGCGAATGATGCGGAATGCGCCCCAGTTTCACCACATCGCGCACACGCATATTGGCGTCAGTCATGCCGTGCTGCTCGACGAATGCCACCCGACGACCAAGCTGTTTGCGGGCGATGCGGGCGATATTTTGCCCGTCCAGCGTCACACTGCCGGCATCCGGGCGCCGCAGACCGGCAAGGATGCGCAGGAGGGAAGATTTGCCGCAGCCATTTGGACCAATCAGCCCTACCGTTTCACCACGGGAAATGTGCAGCGATACGTTATCGACGATGACCTTTTTTCCGACCTTCCAGCTAATGTTGTCAGCGGAGATACTCATTATTTATTCCCCGAACGCCAGATAATCACCGCAAAGAACGGCACGCCAACCAGCGCGGTCACCACGCCTACCGGCAGGCTTTGCGGGGCAATCAGCAGGCGTGAAGCAATATCTGCCAGCACCATCAGAATGGCACCGGCCAGTGCGCTGGCAATCAGTAACGTACGATGCAGCGGACCAAAGAAGAAACGCATGACATGCGGCACCACCAGGCCAATAAAACCTATCGAACCGGCCATGCTGACGATGGTGGCGGTGATAAGCGCGGTGGTGATAAAGAGCGCAAGGCGCACCTGAGGCACCGCAATACCCAGCGAGGCAGCCGCATCGTCACCAAAAGTGAACGCATCCAGCGCCCGGGAATAGTAGAGGCAAATGGCCAGTCCGATGGTCACTACCACCAGCACCAGCTGGAGTTCCGGCCAGCGCACGCCACTGAAGCTGCCCAGCAACCAGAACATCACATCGCGTGCCTGCTGCGCACTGGCAGAGGTGCTGATGGTGTAAGCTGTGATGGCATTAAACAGCTGGGAAGCCGCAACGCCAGCCAGGATGGTGCGTTCATTACCGCCGCGTGCCCCTTTCGTCAGAAAAGCGACAAAGGCAAAGGCGGTGAAGGCGCCGGCGAAGGCTCCAGCCGACAGCGAGACGGCCCCGCTGCCGATGCCCAACACCACGACAGAAACCGCCCCAGTGGAGGCACCGGCAGAGACACCGAGCACATAAGGCTCAGCCAGCGCATTCTTCAGCAGGCTTTGCAAAACGGCACCGCAAATCGCCAATCCGGCGCCACAGCACGCCGCCACCAGCGCGCGGCTCAGGCGAAAGTCCCAAATCACACTCTCGTAGATGCGGCTCAGGGGAACGTGCGTGAGCCCCATTTTATTGCTGATGGCATAAAAGACGCTTTTCAGCGGGATCGACAGCTCTCCGACGCTGACACCGGTCGCAATCACCAGCAATAATAACGCCACGGCAGCCACCAGCGAGGCGGTCAGGAACAGCCCCTGTCGCGCCTGAACAACAGCGATGGTCATCAGTTCAGTTCCAGTTTTCTCAGCTGCTCACCCACCTGTTCGGCTCCGTAGATAGTACGGATGGTCGGGTTCATCGCCTGGCCATCCATCACCACGATGTGGCCTTTTTTCACCGCATCCAGCTGGCTGACGGCGGGATCGCTTTTCAGGAATTTGATTTTCTCTTCGGCTTTATCCAGCGCCCAGCGATTGCGATCGAGACTTGAGACCACGATCACATCCGGATTGGCAGCAATGATGCTCTCCCAGCTGACCGTCGGCCATTCGGTCTCTGAAGTGATGGCGTTGTGCCCGCCCAGTACGTTAGCGATGAATCCGGATGGACTGTTTTTACCGCCCACATAGGCATCTGCAGACGGTGACGAGCTTGAGAACCAAAACACAAACGAGAGATCTTTCTTGCTGCTACCAAACTCCTGACGCAGTGCCGCTTCACGCTTTTTGAAATCGGCAATCACCTCCTGGCCACGATCTTCCACGTTGAAAATTTTGGCGAAGTCCTGAATCTCCTGATACAGGTACGTCATATCCCACAGCTGCTGGCGACTGCCATACATATCCCCTGCGGCTTTTTTGGTGGCGCACATCCCTGGCGACACATAACTGTTCACGCCAAGGGTGATCAAATCTTCGCGTTTTGCCACCTTGCTCTCGGGTCCCAGCAGCAGCGGCGTCTGGGCAGGAACGAAGTCCGGATTTTGCGCCAGCACGGATTCGAGGGTGGGGATTTCTACCGTCAGCGTTTTGATCTTTGCATTCTGTTGAGCCAGCTGTGGCAACACTTTAGTTGGCCAGAACGCGCTGGCGATGACCTTATCCTGCAGGCCGAGCAGCAGCAAAATTTCTGCGGTATTTTGCCCCAGCGCCACCACGCGCTCAGGCGGTTTGGTGAAGGTCTCTTTATAGCCGCAGTTTTCAATCGTGAGAGGATAGGTGGTGGCCAGCGCAGAGCTAACCGATGCAAACACCAAACATAACGTGCAGATGACCTTTTTCATTTACCCCTATCCCCATTGATATTGTTTTGACAAGCCCGCGCCGCTTTAATGCAAATGAAACTCATTAACGAAGCGGGCTTTTATACAATGGGCATTTTAAGGTGTCAACGGGAGATTGTTTCCCATAGTTATCATCGTCATGGACCTGCCAGGATCACACACCGGACGTTCTGTAAAAGCCTGTCCGCAGCCACCCGGTCCCCTTCCCCCGCTGGCATCACGTATTTAATGCGCAGAGCGTGCCAGCCAGCATTCGCTTCACGGCACCGGGTGAGCGGCGTCCACCATTTCAGGCCTGACGCTGACCGCACTCAGCGATGTTTACCGGTTGCCTGCGCTTTTCTGACATCTGCAGACTGAGCATCGCCAGTAAAATAAAGGCCACCGACATGCCGATCAGCCCGTAAAAGCCGGCCAGTGGATATATCCATGATGCGACCGCCGAGCCAAAGCCGATACCGCCAAACATGAAGGCACTGGTCAGCGCCAGCGCAATGCCGCGATGGCGGACTGATGCCAGCTCGACGATCCGGCGCTGCTGGCTGGGCCAGAGCAGATCGGTGGCAAACGCCCAGACCACCAGTGCCGCCAGCAGCACGCCCAGCGCTTTCGGCAGCACGGCGATAAGCGCCGTATCGACGATGAGCAGCGTCATGCCGCTCAGCAGCAGCTTCTCAGCGGTAAAGCGTGTCGCCGCGCGGGTGACCCAGAGATTGCCCAGCACCCCGGCAACGCCCAGCACGGCCAGCGCTGCCGAGACCGCATGCGTGCCGCCAGTGTAGGTGTCGCGAATGAGCGGCGCGATAAAAGCGTAAAAGCTGTAAACGCCGGAAGTAATAAAAAACACCACCAGGAAAGCCGTCAGGTATTTGCCATCGGCCAGCACGCCGGCCATCTCACGCAGGCGGATGCGCGTCCCGGCACTGTCATCCGGCACCGTCAGCAAAATGTTCAGCCCGCTCAGCAGACTCAGCAATCCGACCAGCACAAACAGGGCTTTCGCACCCCACAGGCTGGCTACCCAGGCGGCGAGCGGAATACCGGCAAGGCTTGCCATTGATACCCCGAGCAGCACCATGCCGATGGCCCGGCCGCGCTGCTGTTCATGGACCAGTTCGGAGCCCAGCGCAACCAGCACCGGACCGATGAACCCGGCGCCGGCCCCCATCAGGATGCGTGAGGCGAGCAGTGCGTTGTAGCCCGGCGACAGCACAAACGCGAAGGCGCCCAGGCTAAACAGTGCAATGCCGGTGAGCACCAGCCGGCGACGGCGCAGGTGACCAAACAGCACCTGTACCAGCGGAGCCGCCAGCGCGAAGGTGAGTCCGAAAACACTCAGTAAGCGCGCGCTCTGCGCATCAGTCAGCTGCCAGGCTGCTGAGATGGCCGGCAGACTGCCAGCGACAGAGAGCGCGCCGGTAGCCTGTACGAAGTAGGCAATGCTCAGCGCACGCAGCGCGCGGCGCTGAGAAGAGGTGATGACAGCGTTCATTATTTCTCTCCGGCATAAACTTCAGGGGCGCTGCCCCTGAAATGTTTACTGAACAGGAATCGGGTTATCCGCCACAGACTGGTTGAACTGATTCACCAGCGTATGCTCGTTCGCGCCCGGGTTATCGCGCACCGGCAGCACGCGGTCGACAATCGCTTCGATGGTGTCGGTACCCAGCTTTTCAAACGTCTCGCTGATGAAGGCGTCCAGCGGCATGGCGCGCGGGTCGCCGCTTTTGTAAATCAGATCGGTATCCACCCACGGCGGTGAAATTTCGATGACCTGCACGCCGGTATCACGCAGCAGGAAGCGCTGCGACAGGGTATAGGAGTGAATCGCGGCCTTGGTGGCCGAGTAAAGCGCGTTGGTCGCCAGCGGCAGGAAGGCCAGCACCGAGCTGTTATTAATCAGCACCGCGTCCGGCTGCTGCTTCAGGTGTTCGATAAACGCCGCACTGACGCGCACCGGTCCCAGAATGTTGGTGTTCAGTAGCGTCACCGCCTGCGCGTCATCCAGTTCGCCCGCCGCATTATCAAACGGCATGATGCCAGCATTATTGATGACCACGTTCAGGGCCGGATAGCGTTCCAGCACGCTCTGTGCGGCGGCCTGAATGCTGTCGGCGCGCGTGACGTCCAGCACTACATAGTCCATGCCCGGACTGGCGGCGGTGACTTCCTGCAGCAGCGCCTCGCGGCGTCCGGAGATAATCACCTGGTTGCCCAGCTGATGAAATTTTTCTGCCATGGCGCGGCCGATGCCAGAAGTGCCGCCCGTGATGAAGATGGTGTTATCGGTCAGTTTCATGATCTGATTCCTTAATAGGACAGTTATTGGGATTGCGATTCTGAATAAGGGGGCGTTCAGTGCACAGAGACGGGCCGATAGCGTTCAGCCGGCGCGTCGCTTCCGAGGTGCGGCATCATGGCCTGACGCGCCTGCTCATAGCGGGTCCAGAGCGCTTCGTCCTGCAGGGACGGAATGGTAACGAGCTCGCCGCGGGCGAAGCCGGTGAGCGCCGCATCAACCATCTCCTGCGCGCTCATGACGATGTTCGGGTCAAGCTGGTCAACCGGCAGACCGCCGTTATCCCAGAAGGGCGTTGCGGTGGCACCAGGCAGTACGGCCTGCACCTGAATCCCCTTACCGGCCAGTTCATGGTGCAGCGACTGACTGAACGCCAGCACGTAAGCCTTGCTGCCGCCGTAAACACCGTTGAGCAGCTCAGGCGCAATGCTGACGATCGAGGCGATGTTGATGATGGCACCGCGTCCGCGCGCCACCATGCCCGGCACCAGCGCATAGGTCAGGCGGGTCAGCGCGATGACGTTGAGGTTAATCATGGCGTTCATCTGCGCCACGTCGCTGTCCAGCAATGGGGTATGGGTGCCGATGCCGGCGTTATTCACCAGCAGCGTAATGCTCGCGTCCTGACGCAGCTTCGCTTCCAGCGCGTTCAGCTGTGCGGCATCGGCCAGGTCCGCGGTGATGACTTCCACGCTGCGGCCGCTGTCGGTGGTGATGTGTTCAGCCAGCTGGTTCAGGCGGTTATGATTGCGGGCCACGATGATCAGGTCATAGCCCATGCGAGCCAGGCGGCCAGCGTACAGTGCGCCCATGCCGGTAGAGGCGCCGGTGACAACGGCGGTGCCGCGGTCGGTGTGTGTTTGCTGCGTCATGATGTTCACCTTGTCAGTTATCGGGTTGGTGAATTCATAGTACGCAGTCACGCACCGGCGCGGCTGACGAGAAAGGTCGTGATTTCGGACAACATGATGACCGGGATTCCGGCCATCGTGATCAGAAGGCGTTCAGGCGGGACAGCGCGCGTCAGGCTTTACCGGTGCGCAGCGACTGCGGCGGGATGCCATAACCGCGAATGAAAACTTCCCGCATATGGCGGCGATCGCGGAAGCCGGATTCCCGAGCTATCACCTCCATTGGCAGCCTGCTCTGCTCGATCAGCAAGCGGGCGTTTTCCAGTCGTAATCCCTCAATGGCTTTGGCCGGCGACTTGCCCGTCTCAGAACGGAACAGGCGGCTGAGCTGCCGCGCGCTGAGGTGAACCGCATCCGCAAGGTCTTCGATGGTCAGCGCTTTGTTGAGATTGTTGCGCGCATATTCCAGCGCCGACTGCAGCCGGTCGCTGCGCGGAGAGAGCATCAGCATCTCAGAGTGCTGCGTTTGTCCGCCGGAGCGGCGGTGATGCATGACCAGCAGGTGCGCCACGCTGCGCGCCACTTCGGCACCGAGATCTTTCTCCACCATTCCCAGCGCCATATCCAGTCCGGCGGTGAGTCCCGCCGAGGTCCAGATGTGATCGTCAATAATAAAGATGCGGTCTTCTTCTATCCGCGTCGTCGGGTGCAGCAGTTGCAGACTCTGGGCATGTACCCAGTGCGTAGTGGCGCGGCGCTCCGATAACAGACCGGCCTGACCCAGCACGAACGCGCCGGTGCAGATCCCGGCCACCCGCCGGGCACGGGGAGCCTGCGCCTGCAGAAAATCAACGATACCCGGTGTGGCCGGTTGCTCCAGCGGCGCCATCACGCCCGCGACCAGCCAGGTATCCATTTCCAGGTCGGCATGAATCGGCTGGCTGTCGACGCCGAAGCCGGCAGAGGATTTCACGGTGCCACCGCGCTCTGAATAAACCGTGCAGTCATACAACGGTTCGCCGCTGACCTGATTGGCAAACTCAAAAATGCTCAGCGTGGATAATCCCAGAACCTGAAAATGATCGGAAATCAGTAAACCTACCCGGTGCATCGTCGTCTCCTTCAGTCGTCCGGCACCGTCTGCCACACAGTGTCCGGCCTGATGTTAAGCAGGGTGAGCGATGACAATAACCCGATTTCGTTCAGCGGTATCACCTGCGGAAAAATAAAAAAGGCGATGACACCGACCTGCTGCGGATCTTCTGCGCCGTTTTATGTTAAGAGTACCCGATCGGGCAGTTCGCCAGGCATAGGGTTTTAAACAGGCGGCCATTGCCCAGGTCATCAATCAGAGAAAAACCATGAAAAAATCGATCGTTCCTGAAGAATTTCAGCACTATTACCATGACTGGCACTTCTCTCCCGTTATCGAAGCCGATGGCACCCTGTATCTTTCCGGGGTGACGGCAGCGCGGAAAGACAAACCGATAAGTACCCACCCTGAAGAACAATTCCATGATGCGTTTTATAAGCTGTGTGTGTATTTAAACGCTGCCGGACAGGACTATGAACATATACTGGAGATGACCACCTTTCATATCGATCTTAAAAAACACATCGGGGTATTTTCCAAGGTCAAAGATGTGTATATCAAAGCCCCCTACCCGGCATGGTCTGCCATCGGCGTGTCAGAGTTCATTCCGGAAAACGCCCTGGTGGAAATGCGGATTGTGGCGAAAAGGGTGCTTCAGGCGGATGGGCAAAAATAACCGCAACCGCCGCTTACGTCACAGGGCTGTGATTACAGCCCTGCTTCTCCCGCGTTTATTCAGTTTTCCCCTGCATCAGCTGCCGGTATTTCATGCTGTCATGGTACATCTCATGAAAAACGCGGTATTTACGGTCGTAATATTCTTTGATTTTGTTGGTCTGCGGCGTGATGGTCTTACCGATGCGGCTCATGGCGGCCATCGCTTCGGGTAAAGAGTCGTAGGCGCCCGCCGCCACGGTGCCCATCATGGCGCTGCCGAGCAACATGGCTTCACTCTCTTCCGGCAACAGCATTGCGCAGCCCGTCGCGTTGGAGTGCTCCTGCACAAAGATTGGATTTTTGGTGCCGCCCCCGCTGGCCATAATGGTATCAATGCAGTAACCACTCTGGTTCATGGTCTCAATAATATGGCGAGTGCCAAGCGCCAGCGCCTGAATGGTGGCGAGATAATGCAGCGCCATGTCTTCCGGCGTGCGTGACAGTTTCAGGCCAGTCAGCGTGCCGGTCAGGGTCGGATTGGCACGCGGTGAGCGGTTGCCATGGAAATAAGGCAGCATATGAATGTCCTGGGTCAGGAAGGCGATATTCTCAGGTTCACCCGCCATTTTGCGCAGAATACCGTTCAGCACTTCATAAATGGTTTTGCCGCTGTCTTTGCCCTGCTTGAGCAGATCCTGATAACACGGATGCGACTGAATCACATGGTCAATCAGCGCGCCAGTGGTGGATTGTCCCCCTTCATTGAGCCAGTAATCTGGCAGGATCGCCGAATAATACGGCCCCCAGATGCCACCGATATAGCGCGCGCTGCGCGACATCGCCATATGGGCCGTGGACGTGCCGCCAATCAGCGCAATGCGGTTGTCAAAATCCGCTGATTCGCCAGATGCGCCGCTGGCACCAAGAATACCGAGGCTGCCGGCGTGCGCATCAATAATCGAAACGCTGACCGCCGTGCCCGCCATTAACCCCATCTCTGCGGCGGCGCGCTGCGTCAGGCCATGCCCCAGCGGCTCACCCATGGTTTTCACTTCGCTGCCGATCTTTGCCGCGTTGTTTTCCAGTAAATCCTCCAGGCCAATCTGGCGGAAATAGCTCGGATCCCAGCGGTCTTCATGGCCGATATAGGTCCATTTGCAGACGGTTGAGCACAGCGATCGCGTAGTATCCTGAGTGGCGCGCCAGGTGAGGAAATCCGGCAGGTCGAACAGATGCCCGACGTTGCTCCAGGTGGTCGGCATGTGCTGTTTCAGCCACAGCAGTTTGGGGGTCTGCATTTCCGGCGAGATAATCCCGCCAACAAACTCCAGCACGCGATGGCCGGTGGCATTGATGCGTTCTGCCTGCGTGATAGCGCGATGATCCATCCAGACAATAATGTTCTGCTCGCTGCGCCCGGTCGGGCTGACGGTCAGCGGTTTGCCTTCTTTATCCAGCACCACCAGCGAACAGGTGGCGTCAAAACCGATGCCTTTCACCTGAATCGGGTTGATATCCGCCTGACTGATCACGTCTTTAATCGCATTACACACGGACTGCCAGATCTCATCAGAGGATTGCTCAACAAAATCAGCTTTCGGGCGGTAGAGCGTGATCTCCCGGCTGGCCTGGCCGAGCATACGGCCAGTCATGTCGAAGACGCCCGCGCGGGCGCTGCCGGTTCCTACGTCGACGCCAATAAAATAACTCGCCATGTTCTTTCCTTTCTTGAAAAGCTTTCGCTTATGATTTTCTGTTTTGCAGAGCGATAAACAGGATCAGGACACAACCCCACAGCGCCATGGTCAGGTAACTACTGACGCCCATCAGGTTCAGGCCGCTTTCCAGCATTTGCAGCACGATGAGCGCCAGCACCAGCCCGATCACCCGGCCAAAACCGCCGTCAGGGTTAATGCCGCCAAGCACCGAGGCCAGAATGGTCACCAGTAAATAGGAGTCGCCGTAGCCAGCCTGTGCCGAGTTAAATTTGGACATCATCAGCAGTGCCGCGCCCCACCCCAGCAGAGCTGAAAGCACGTACACCGCGATGGTGACTTTATGCGTGTTGACCCCACTGAACCGCGTCGCCTGCTCGCTGGAACCCATCAGATACAGGCTGCGGCCGAGCGTAGTGTGTTCCAGAAACACCCACAGCAGCAGCGCCACCAGCAGGAATAACACCAGGGCAACCGGGATACCCAGCAGGCTGCCGTTGCTGAGGTACTGAATCACCGGCGGGAAACCGGAAATGACCGCGCCGTTGGTCAGCAGAATATTTAGTCCGGCGATCAGCGTCATGGTGCCGAGCGTCGCCAGAATTGGTGAAACCCCGATAAAGGCGATCAGCGTGCCATTGAGCACCCCAATCACCAGCGCCACCGCCAGACCCGCAAGCAGCGCCAGTGCGACATATTCCGGCTGGTTCGGATGCGCCACCAGAATCGCCGCCATCACCAGCGAACACGCGTTGGCACCGGCAATGATCGAAAGGTTGATCCCGCCGGTCAGCATGGTTATGCCCATCCCCAGCGCCAGCATGCCCAGAATCGGTAACTGCGAGGAGATCGACTGGAAATTGCCGACGCTGTAAAAGCTGCCACCCAGCGTAAAGGAGAACAGCACGGCAACGGCCACAATGATCAGCAACTGCAAACGGATGATGCGGTCGCCGGGTAAGAATCGGTTTAAGGTGGTCATGTCACATCCCCTTCGCCAGTTTGCGTTTTTCGTTCCACGCGGTGCTGCTAATGCTGACCAGAATGATCGCGCCGCTGAACACCTGATGCCAGTAAGATGAAATGCTCAGCAGGGTCATGCCATTTTGCAGGAAGGCCAGCAGCATCACGCCCAGAATGGTGCCGGTTAGCGAGCCGCGCCCGCCGGTCATGCTGGTGCCGCCTAATACCACCGCCGCCAGCACCGTCAGTTCATAACCGAGCAGGGAATTAGGTGCCACCGACTGGGTAATTTGTGCCTGTACCACGGCAGCAATACCCGCCAGCAATCCCATAAAACCGTAAACGTAAAAATGCAGTCGCAGGATGTTCAGACCAAGACGCGATGCGGCGTCACGGTTGCTGCCCATGGCGTAAATCTGGCGGCCCACGCGGGTGCGATTCATCAGGACGCCGGTAACGATGATCACTCCCAGCAGGCAAAGCAGCGGCAGGGTCAGGCCATAGTCGTAACCGTCGGCGGCGGTGAACGAGAACCAGCTGATCCCGTTCATAAACCAGTCGGGGAAACCGTACAACCAGGTGCCGTTAGTCAGATACACCAGCAAACCGTAAAACAGGTTCAGTGTCGCGATGGTGATAATGATGGCCGGCACGCACAGCCAGTACACCAGAAAACCGTTGACCAGGCCGAGCAGCAACCCAATCCCCATCGACATGGCAAACGCCAGCGGAAAGCTACCGCCGTGATGAATGATGTAGCTCGCCATCACGTACTGACCGATGGAGGTGACAGCGGGAAAGGAGATGTCGATGCCGCCGGCAATCAGCACCACAAACAGTCCACAGGCCAGAATGCCCAGAATGGCATAGCTGGTGGCGACGTCTGTCAGGTTACCCAGCGTCATAAATTCACTGCTGCTGGCGCTCAGACCCACCACCAGCAGCAGCACCAGTAATCCCAGCCAGAATTCGTGCTGAGTAAACAGTTTAGATAGCGATTTGTTACCCATTAATCACCTCCGCAATCTGCGCTTCGCTGCTCTGGTGCGGCGCGAACTCCGCTACCAGTTCGCCTTTGCGCATCACCAGCACGCGATGGCTGTTGTAATACGCTTCCGGGATTTCATCGCAAATCATCAGCACCGCCATGCCGGATTCCGCCAGATCGCGGGCAATGCGGTAAATGCCTTCTTTATTAGCAATGTCCACCCCTACCGTTGGTGAATCGAGGATCAGGATATGGGGCCGCGTCGCCACCCATTTGGCGATGGCGATACGTTGGGCATTGCCGCCGGAGAGCGTTTTAACCGGTAAACTGCTGTCCGGGACTTTAATGTTCAGGTCACGGATCAGGTCTTTAACCACCGCCGCGGCTTTGCGGTGATCCATTAATCCGGTGCCGGTATGCAGCTTGTCGAAAATCGATACCAGCGTGTTGTCATAAATGGATTGATCCATGATGAGCCCCTGCGTCAGCCGGTCTTCCGACACATAGGCGATGCCGTGACGAATGGCGTCGCGGTTCGAGTGGAATTTCACCACCTTGCCGTTAATGCGGATCTCTCCGCTGTCCGGCTGGCTCATGCCAAACAGGCTCAGACAGAGTTCCGTGCGGCCCGAACCGAGCAGGCCGATAATCGACGTAATTTCTCCCTGGCGCAGCGACAGCGAAATATTGTGATACTGCCCTTTGCGGCTCAGCTGGCTGATTTCCAGCAGTGGCGTTACATCGGCCGGCGCCCGGTGCGGCAGATGGCTATAGGTGAAGCGCTGCCCGGTCATCAGGAACGCCAGTTCATGGCTGTCGAGTTCACTGGCCGGATAGGTGCCGACCAGTTTGCCGTCGCGCATGACGCTGATACGATCGGCCACTTCCATCACTTCATCGAGACGGTGACTAACGAACACCACGCAGATTCCGGCGGCTTTAAGTTCATTCACCACCCGCAGCAGACCATTCACCTCGCTGCGGGTCAGTGACGCCGTCGGTTCATCCATAATCACCAGACTGGCGTCAGCAGCGATGGCACGGCATATTGCCACTAACTGGCGGTCAGCGATCGACAGCTTTTCAACTTTACGATCCGGATCCAGAGCAACGCCGACCCGTTGCATCGCCGCCAGCGCTTTTTTGCGCATTGACTCACGATGAACCCAGAAATCACCGCCCGGTAAATAACGGTGAATGACAATATTTTCGGCCACCGACAGATTGGGAAATAACGATAAATCCTGATAAATAACCTGGATACCGTAATAGGAAGATAACTGCGGCGTCAGGGTATGAAAGAGTTTTCCATCCAGCGTAATGGCCGCGCCTTTTTCTGGCTGATAAACCCCGGAAATGACTTTGATTATGGTACTTTTGCCACAGCCATTCTGTCCGGCCAGACAATGCACCTCACCTTTATTCAGCGTCAGGCTGACATTATCCAGTGCTAATACGCCGGGGAACTTTTTACTGATTTTTTCGAGGCTGATAAAGGCCTCAGCATTGTCAGGGGACGTGCTGAGCGTATTCATCATAGATC